>WHTT01000009.1 GCA_009377605.1 Luteitalea sp. | reverse complement strand
ACTGTTGAACCTCATCGCAATGAGTCTGGTCGTGCTGGGCTCGTCGGCATCGATCGCGTGTGCGCACGGTGGACCGCCGCGGCCAAGCTTCGGCGTGCGGACCGGTGGGGCGTCGAGTTGGTGGCGCGAGGCGTATAACCACGGCTATCGAGATGGCAGGCGGGAGGCGGAACGGGACGCCCGCCGCGGGCATCCACGCGACTGGCGAGATCGCCGGTGGGATCGCCGTGACGAGCGCCGCCGAGCGTACGAAGAAGGTTACCGTGACGGTTATCGCGCGTCGCTGGGACGATATGGTCGCTCGGGTCGGTCGGGCTACGATCCCGGCTACCGTGATCCGTACGGGCGGTCGGGTGTTGGGTCACGCGCCCCTCGCTCATACCGCAGCCCGGCGTTCGCCCGCGGGTATGAGGACGGCTACAAGGAGGGACGAAACGCTGGCAAAGATCGAGATCGCTACGACCCGCGCCGCGAGAAGAAGTACCGCAAGGGTGACAGCGGCTACAAGCGCGAATACGGCACGAAGGACGCCTACCACACCGAGTATCGCAATGGCTTTGTTGCGGGCTACGGCGCCGGCTATCGGGAAAATCGACGATAACGCTCATAGACCCGGGTCGTCCAGAGGGCGTGGCTGGGCACGACGAGTCTGGGTCCGCCTGGGACGTCCTCTGCCTCGCGGAACGCTTGCCCGAGCGCAGGTTGGACGCCCATGACGCGGAAGAAGGCCGCTGACACACGCGAGCCGGCCACTCGTTCTGGACGACCCGAGCCGACCAAGTTGAACCCTTTGGTCAGGCGTCTGCAATGTGCGATGGGATGACGCGCCCTCTTTCCACATCCCTGGCGGGACTCCACTCCCTTTCACGTTTCTTACCAATGTAAGCCCGGCCACCGTAACGAGCTGACGCTCGACCGGGCACGGTGGCACGTTGCTGCCCCACGTCGCACGCCCAACCGCTGTTCGTATGGCGAGACTGGGTCGTTGTTACTAGAAAGTACCGAACTGCTGCCCCGAGTCAGGACGCTCGTGAGAATTCGCAGCGCCTGACCGGGTGCATGATGCGCGTCCGTCTTTCATCGTCTGAGGAGGTGCCGTGATCATCGCATACGTCAGCTTCGTGATCGCTGGGCTCCTGATCCTGCTTGGCTTCATCGCGCTCCTCGCGCAGAAGGTCTACATCGATCGCGAGACACAACAGCCCGTCGAGGTGGAGATCCCAATGGTTGGGAAGCTGAAGACCAACGTGCCTGCGCTCGCGTTTCTCTTCGGCGGCCTCGCGCTCGCATACCTCACCTTCGACAAGGCATACCCGCCGCATCCCGTGGAGCGGATAATCAGAGGTTCGTTCCAGAACGAGACCGGCCAAAAGATCAACTTCTCGAGCGGCGAGCTCAAGGTCACGCCAGCGGACAGCGACATCCGGGTGTCCGAGAACGGCAAGGAGTTCACAATTACGCTCAAGAACGTCAAGGAAGGACAATCCCTCGAGGAGGTGATCGAGAGGATCCATTTCTCGCATCCCGAGGTCGTGATGGAAGAGATCGTGCTGAAGGACGAACTTGACGCCTACCGGTCGGATCGTGAGAGCAAGCTGAAAAACGTCGGCGAGCATGCCGTCAGCTTGAAACCCATTCCGGTGAAACTCTTCGACGAAGGAGGTGCCACGTGAAGTTTGTCGCCTGTTTCACGTTTCTGCTCGTCTTCTCGGCTGGAACGGCGTGGGCCGATAGGTTCCAACTCCTGCATCGAACCGACGGCGGCAACGATGCCTATCATGTCGCGTACGCAGAGCTGCGTGTCGTTGACGGACGCAGTCAGAAGGAGGTGTTCAGAGGATCCACTGACAAGTATGGACGGGTCATCATCGACCTCGAGAAGAACGGTCGGTACGAGGGCCAGGTGACCTATCGGCAGACCAAGTGGCGCGTGCGCCTCGACATCGACGGGTCGAGGGACCTGAAGCGAGTGTATGTGTCGAAATCCCGGTGATCCGGCCGGATGTTCGGACCATGCGGCTTCGGCATTGATGCAGCCAGGCGTCATTCTCGCCCATTCGACGAGCCGTGCGGCGTTACAGGACAGCACACCGGCGCACCTGAGCCAGATGTCATCCCTGTAATCCCCGAATCGTAAATTGCCGCGGAGAAGTCAGCGTCACCTCCTATCGGCGGTTCATTCCAAGAGCTCCTCCACACTGACAACCCCGCCGTCGTCCTCGGCGTGTGGCTTGGAAGGTTGGTAGCGGTACGGGGATTCGAACCCCGGTCTCGTGGCTGAGAACCACGCGTCCTGACCCCTAGACGATACCGCCCCGCAGGGGCAAGAATCCTCAAGTCTAGCCGAGGCGGCGCGGTCGGGGCAAGTCTCGTTCCTTGCGTGTACATTATCATCCAGCACATGCGCAATTTCCTGTTGTCGCTCCTGCTGTTCGTCGTGCTGGCCGGGGCTGTCTGGTATGGCGCCGGTAAGCTGGAAGGCCCCAAGGTCGCGATCCGCAATCCCAAGGGCGCCATCGGTCATGCGTCACCGTTCGACGTCATCGTGAACGCACAGCCGAATCGGCTCGAGGGCCTGGAGATCGCCCTCGAGCAGGAGGGACAGTCGTACCCGATTTTCAGCCTCTCGAATCGGGGCGATGCGCAGATGGCGTTGGAGGGCGAAGGCACGCGGGTGCGTGGAACGGTCGGCCGGCGGAACGTCCCGTCGTTGGCGCAGGAGCCGGCGCGGCTCGTGGTTCGCGCGTCGCTTGCCGTGCTGTTCGGCCTTCGCACCGTGGACAGCGTGACGACGCAAGACCTGGAGGTGCGGCTGGTGCCGCCGCAGATTGCGGTCACCTCACTGCATCATTTCATCAACCTCGGCGGCTCTGAGGTCGTGCTCTATCGCGTGAAGCCGGCTGATGCGGTATCCGGCGTCCGGGTCGGCGACATCGACTATCCAAGCTATCCGGCATCCGGCGCCGGCATTCCAGACACCGACCGCTCGCTCAGGATGGCGTTCTTCGCCGTCCTCCACGACCAGACACCCGACGTCCAGATTTCAGTCTTTGCACGAGACTCGGCAGGCAACGAGGGGCTCGCGGATCTGGATCATCGCGTTTTCCCCAAGCGGTTTCGAAGCAGTCGCATCCAGCTCCAAGAGGGATTCATGCGGCGAGTCGTCCCGGCCATCCTGCAGAATACGCCTGACTTCAAGATTCCGAATCCGGATAACGTGCTCGAAGCATTCCTTATGATCAATCGCGACCTACGGCAGAAGAATGCCGAGGAGATCGCCGCGCTCTCGCAGAAGACGGCACCGACCATCCTTTGGCGCGGCCCTTTCAAACAGATGGTGAACACGGGTGTCGAATCAGGATTCGCCGACCACCGCACGTACTTCTATCAAGGCAAGGAAGTCGATCAGCAGGTGCACCTCGGCTTCGACCTCGCCTCGCTGCCGCATTCGCCGGTCGTTGCCGCCAATCGCGGTCGCGTTGTGCTCGCTCGGTATTTCGGTATCTACGGTAACTGCGTCATCCTCGATCACGGGATGGGCGTCCAGTCGCTCTATGGCCATCTGCACGAGCTGCGCGTCAAGGAAGGGGAAATGGTTGACAAGGACGAACAGATGGGGACCACCGACATCACTGGGCTCGCCGCGGGTGACCACTTGCATTTCACGATGCTGCTGCACGGCCGCCCGGTCACAGCCATCGACTGGTGGAGCCCACAGTGGATCGAGGACCGGATCCTTCGGAAGCTCCGTGAGGCAGGAGCCAAGATCGCGCCAACGTCGTAAAGAACAGTGACGAGTGACGGTGGCGAGCAGCGAGTGGCGAGTGACGGGTGACGGGAGGCGGGAGGCGGGAGGCGGGTGAGGAGGGGCGCAGCGCGGGCGAAAGGACGTCTGCGCCGTCATTCCTGCGCCCTGTGGCCGGTCGTCTATAATCAACGTAGGCTCGTCGTGTCTCGGCCTCGGCCAGCTTGGCCCAGCAGGACGCCCGGGCTCGAGTATGTAGCGAGGGGGCCTTCAGGCCCGTCGCTCCCACTTCTCACATCCCTGAGGATCCTCGGTTTGTCGAAATCCGGTGTGCTCGCCTCGGCGCCCGCGCAGGGCCGCGCTGCCGATTATCTCGAGCTGGCCAAGCCACGGCTCAACCTTTTGGTCATAGCGACCACCGCGGCGGCCTATTGCCTTGGCGCCCGCGGCGCTATCGAGATGGCGCCCCTGCTGCACACGATTGTGGGGACGGCGCTGGTCGCCGGCGGCGCGTCGGCGTTCAACATGCTGCTCGAGCGCGACGTCGACGCGCTCATGGCGCGAACGCGGAATCGACCGCTGCCAGCGGGACGAATCGGGGTAGTCGAGGCTGGCGCGTTCGCGGCGGCCATCTCGGCGATGGGGCTGGTCCAGCTCGCGCTGTTCGTCAATGGGCTGGCGGCTGGCATCGCGCTCGCCACGCATCTGAGCTACGTGCTCGTGTACACGCCGCTGAAATCGCGCACGTCATTGGCAACGGTCGTCGGTGCCGTGCCCGGTGCCTTGCCTGCCTTGATCGGGTGGGCGGCAGCCACCAACTCACTCTCGCGTGAGGGCTGGCTGCTGTTTGCCATCGTATTCCTGTGGCAGATGCCGCACTTCCTCGCGATAGCCTGGCTCTGTCGCGACGAGTACGCGCGCGCCGGGTTCGCGGTGCTGCCGGTCGCCGAGCCCGATGGGCGCAGTACGGCGCGGCAAACCGTCGCGTACGCCGCCGCCTTGTTCCCGGTGAGCTTGACGCCCTCGCTGGCTGGTCTCAGCGGGCCCATGTACTTCGCCACCGCGCTCGTGTTGAGCGCGCTATTCCTCTGGCTCAGCCTCAGGTTTGCGCGCCGCCGGACACGGAGCGAAGCCCGGCGGCTCTTCTTGGCCTCGATTCTGTACTTACCGCTCCTCTGTGGCGTGCTCGTCGTCGACGGGCTGCTGCAGCTATAAAGGCTCCGCTGGTAAGCGGGGCGCGCTCCATGTTCGACGTCACACTCCTCCCCACCGTCAACGCAACGCTCAATGCGGCCGCGGCATGCCTCCTCGTCGCTGGTTTCTACTTCATCCGTCGCAAGAGCATCTCGCGCCACCGGGTGTGCATGGTCGCCGCATTTGGGACGTCAGTGCTCTTCCTCATCAGCTATCTCGTCTACCACGCGCAAGTCGGGTCCAAGCCTTTCCCGGGCGAAGGATGGATCCGAACCGTTTACTTCGGCATCCTGCTCACGCACACCGTCCTCGCGGCTACTGTCCCGCCGCTTGCCTTGATTACGCTCAGCCGTGCGCTCGGTCGCCGGTTCGATCGGCACCGTGCGATCGCGCGATGGACGCTACCCATCTGGCTCTACGTGTCGGTCACTGGCGTCATCGTCTACCTGATGCTCTATCACTAACGATAGATCAGGTACGGAGCGCGCTTCAGCCGCCAACGCGCCTCACCCTCCGCCCACGACGCAGCGATGTCGGCCGGGTCATCACCCTTCCGAACGCGAACGATGAGATCTTCCGAGCCGAACAAGGTGCGTGCTCGTTCGAGCTCGTACTGCGCGGGGTAGAGACGCGCGAGCGCCGACGCGATTTCGAGGCCAACGCGGACGGGCTCCAGCGCCTCGCGATCCGTGACGATGATGAAAACACCTTCGCATCGCTCGTTCGCGTACTTGCTCGACGTCGGCGTGAAGGAGACCGGGTAAAAGCGCACTCCGGGCAGAGCACGCGCATTGAGCTCCTCTGCCAGCCGATTGCCGTCGATCCAGGGTGCGCCAACGTGCTCGAAGGGCGTGTCGGTGCCGCGCCCTACCGAGATGTTCGTGCCCTCGATGGCACCCACGCCCGTGTAGAGCGCCGCCTGGTACATATTGCGCATGTTGGGCGACGGGTTCGTCCACGGTTGCCCCGTCTCATCGAACCAGGCGTCGCGGCGCCAGTGCTCCATTTCGACGACGCTCAGCTTCGCGCGAATCTTGTTCTCCGCGTTGAAGAGACGCGCCAGCTCTCCAAACGTGAGCCCGTGGCGGATGGGCATTGGGAAGTACCCCGTAAAGCCCATCGCCGCCGCATCCTGTACCGGACCTTCGATCTGCCACCCGCCAATTGGGTTGGGGCGATCCAGAACGACGACTTCGATCTTCCGCCTCGCCGCCTCCTCCATCACATACGCCATGCTCGTCGTATAGGTGTAGAAACGGGCGCCAACATCTTGGATGTCGACGACGAGCGTGTCGATGCCCTGGAGCATCTCGCTCGTTGGCCGGCGCGTGTCGCCGTACAGTGAGTAAATTGGCAGCCCGGTCTTCTGATCTCGCGATGAGGAGACCTTCTCATCCAGGACGCCGCGGATGCCGTGCTCCGGGCTGAACAACGCGATCACCGTGAGGTTCGGCGCGTTGTGGAGGAGGTCAATCGTGCTCGCGCGGTCGCGGGCGCGGCCCGTGTGGTTCGTCACCAGGCCAATCCGGCGCCGCGCCAACCGCTTGAACTGCTCGGCACGAAGAATATCGATCCCGGTCAGCACGGCAGGCAACCCGGAGGCTGGTGACTCGACGGGATCTGGCTCCAGCAGCCGACCGGGAGATCGGCCAACAAAGGCCGCTCGCATTCGATCGGCCCGCTCCAGCGCCTCGTCATCGACATCCTCGAGCGCCGACGCCGCAACCGTGGCCACGTCGGCACGCAACGTGTTGACAT
Organism: Luteitalea sp.; assembly: GCA_009377605.1. Lineage (NCBI taxonomy): Bacteria > Pseudomonadati > Acidobacteriota > Vicinamibacteria > Vicinamibacterales > Vicinamibacteraceae > Luteitalea > Luteitalea sp. The sequence continues at coordinate 105,345 of WHTT01000009.1, read as the reverse complement.
CTCCCTTGCCTACCGGATGCACGCGATTGGAGAGAAAGACAACGTACTCGCGGGTGGCTGGATCGACCCACAACGATCCTCCCGTGAATCCCGTATGACCAAAGGACCCAAGCGGAAGGAGCGCACCGCGGTTCCGGGAGAACGTCGAGTCGATATCCCAGCCGAAGCCGCGAGCGTTCTGCTGGGTCGGCGGCGTCTGGGGCCTCGTCATCAGGCGTACCGTGAGCGGCGACAAGATACGCGTGCGGCCCAGTGTGCCTCCGTTCAGGAGCATCCGAGCAAAGCGCTCGAGATCCTCCGCCGTCGTGAACAGCCCGGCGTGTCCCGCCACACCGCCCATCCTTCGGGAGGTTGGATCATGAACGACTCCACGCAGCATGCGCTGATTCGGCCCGTGGCAAGGCCAGCCGAACGGCGTGCACAGCTCGGTGGGAGCCACCCGCGCTCGGAGCTCCGCTGGTGGCAGGAACATCGTATCGTCCATGCCCAGGGGCTCGAAGATGTGCTCACGCGCGTAGCGGTCGAGTGGCATCCCACTCACGCGGCGCACGATGTCCCCGAGCAGAAAGAAGTTGATGTCGCTGTAGATGAAGCGCTCGTCGGGTCGCGCGATTGGCACCTCCTCGGTGGCGAGCCGAATGGCCTCGTCCGAGCCGCGCCACTCGAACGCCAAGTCGAGATCCGGCCTCAGTCCCGACATGTGCGTCAGTAAATGGCGAATCGTGATCTCTTCTTTGCCGTACTTTCCGAACTCCGGGACGTAGGTGGCAACACGATCGTGGAGGTGCAGCTGTGCTTCTTCAAGAAGACGCATCACGCTCGTCGTCGTGGCCATTACCTTGGTGAGCGATGCAACATCGAAGATGGTGTCCTCGTCCATCGGCTCGACCTCCGGCTGGAGCGCACGATTGCCGAACGCTTTCTTGTAGATCGTGTCATCGTCCCGCCCGACGATGATGACGGCGCCAGGGAGCTGACCCTCGGCAATGGCCCGCTCGACGAGCTCGTCGATCCGCTCGAGGCGCTGCTCGTCGACCGCACCGGTGACGCGAGCAGGATTCGCCGCAGTCACCCACAGCACAAGTAAGCACAGGAACAGAGGATTCCGGCGTCGATCGGTACGACCACTCATGGGGGGCATTATACGGGGGCCGTCACGAAGAAGCGGGTCGTGCAGGGGTGACAGGGTGACACGGTGACGGGGTGACAAGGTGTGCGGGTGGGCGTGGGCTTTAGGTCTTCGACGCGGCACCCTCGAGACGTCCCACATACGCCAGAAACAGCCCGCATCACCGTGTCACCTCGTCACCCTGTCACCCCCGCACCCTCTCACCCTAAAACAGCACCTTGGCCGCGACCTGCGCCTGCCGCGGCGACCCGGCCTGGGTGAACTGGCCGAACGTTGGTAGCGGATCAGAGGGGTAACGGCCGGGGCCGAAGATGTTCTGCACGTCGGTATAGTTGGCACGGTTGAAGAGATTGAAGACCTCCACGATGGCTTCGAGCTTGACGCGGCCGCCCAATGGAAAGCGTCGGGCGATCCTGAGATCGACGGTGGCGTGCATGGGGAGGACACCAGCGTTTCTGCCGATGCTGGTGGTCGGGTCAGCGGGGTTCGTGCGTGGCCTGTCGGGCGGAAAGGCGCCGCCGTCACCGTCGCCGTTCAAGTCGACCCCGGCGAGAATGCTGTAGGGGCGGCCAGATGCGAGCGCCACGATGGACGAGAGGTGCACGTCGCCTGGAACGACGAAAAGCCCGCTGAACACGAATCGGTGCCGCTGGTCCTGGAGCGACGGCCCGCGCTCGCTGTCGCGATCGAAGCCAAGCGGAAGGCCGGTGGGATCGTTGGGATCGCGTCCGCGGCCGTTGTGCTCGGGCAGGAAGGCTGTCTGGAAGTCGGTTGTATCGTCCTCGGCCTTCGAGAGCGTGTAGCTTGCAAGGAGCTCCATCTGGTGACTGAAGCGCTTCCTCAACGCTACCGAGATTCCCTGATACCACGTCCGGCCATACGAGGTGTACTGCAGCACCGAGGCAGACGAGCCGGGAACTGCCCCAACATCGAGCGGTCGACGGTTCGGCCCGAGTGCAGAGACGAGGGGGTTGTAGTCGATCGTCCCCACCTGGTTGAAGCCTCTGACGTACAGGTAGTTGATGGCCAACGCCATCTGACCCGGCAGCTGCTGGTCGAGTCCAATCGAGGCCTGATGCGCGTACGGTGTCTGGAGGCCCGGATCGACGGCAATCTCGAGGCTCGGAAACGCGCCGAAGAGCCGCCGCGCGTCCGCTTCTGAGAGCCGCCGCTCGGGCGCGCGCCACGCGATGAGTGAGAGGGGCGGCGGGGCAACAAGGGTGCGGAGGCCGTCCGGATCGCCGTCGACAATGTCCGCAATGCCGAGCATGCCCGTGACGTGGTTGTCGTAGAAGAGTCCCCACGCCGCGTGCAGATTGGTCTCACCGCGGCCGTTCGGGTCCCACGCCAGGGCCATGCGTGGTGCGAGGTTATTACTGTCGCTTGGAAAGCCGTACGACTCGGCAACACCAGCAACTCGATACGTCACATCGGGCCAGAACTGACGTTGATACCGCACGCCGAGCTTCAGCGTGACGCGATCCGTCCGCCAGTCGTCCTGCACGAAGAGCGACAGGTCGCCGGATGGGTACGGCTTGCTCGCGTTCCCATATCCCTGGATGTAGCGGACCGGGAGGCCAAGCGCGAACGCCTGGATTGCAGAGAGGGGGCCCTCGACGCCGAGAGACGCCGCTTGTTGGGCACTGAGATCGGTAAAGATGTAACGGCCGCCAAAGTGGAGCGGCAGCGCCTGCTCGAGGTGGTCGATGTAGTTGAAGTCGAAGCCCGTCTTGATCTGGTGGCGACCCGCGAAGAAGCTGAGCGTGTCGACCACCTGGTAGCGTTCGTTGAGGCGCGGTTGAGGCGTGAAGCGATGCCGTCCAAAGCTGGCCACGCCAATGATCTCGGCCGTCGGCCCGCCCTGATCCTCGGCGAGACAAGAGCCGCCACACGCGGGATCGAGCGCGTTCACCTCCTGGTCGCGCCGCGCGTATTGGAAGCGCAGCTCATGCGCCATCCGGCTCGAGGGCACCGCCGTGTGCGACACCCCCAAGACATGATCCTCACTGTCGAGGATGGCGCCACGGCTTCGCGCCACGTTGCCGCCGAACGGCTCGATGTTCTCGTTGATGGCGTCGCCGTAGTTGTAGCGCAGCGTGAGCGCCTGGCCGGTCGAGAGCTGGTGGTCGACCTTGACAAGGAAGGAGTTGGTCTCCACACGATAGGGTACGTGACCGACGTCGATGGGAAATCCCGTGTCGTTGATCAGTCGCGCCGGTGTGCAGGCCGTGCTGCCCTCCGCGCATGGTGAGGCACCAAGCACGCTGACCGGGGTACGATTGTCGACGTTGACGAAGTTGTTCGCTTCGATGTCGAGCCGCTCGAACGACGTGAAGAAGAAGGTGCGATCCCGCTTGATGGGACCGCCAAGGATGCCTCCGTACTGCTTCTGCGCGTAGGGCGCCTTGTCCTGCTCGATCGGCCTTCCCGCCGGATCGAACTTCTCGAAGTAATTCCTGGCGTTCAACCCATCGTCACGCGCATAGAAAAACACGTCGCCCGCCGCGCTGTTCGTCCCGCTCTTCGTGACGATGTTGACCAGGCCCGCCGAGGCCTTGCCGAACTCGGCCGAGTACGAGCTGGTGAGCACCTGGAACTCGCGAACGGCTTCCTGGCTGAACGTCGCACGCACACCGCCGATTGTCGCGTCGTTGTTGTCCAGGCCGTCGACCGTCAGATTGTTCGATCGGGCGTGCTGGCCGCCAAATGTGAGGCCGGAGGTGGCGGACGCCCCTTGCTGCGGTGTCTGGTCGTTCGAGACATTGGGGGTCAGCATGGCAAACGCGATGAAATTGCGCCCGTTGGTCGGAAGGCTCTCGATCTGTCGCTCGGAGACGACCGTCGCCACGCTGGTCTGTCGCGTGTCGACCAGCGGCGGCGTGGTGCGGACCGTCACGGACTCCTGGGTGCCCGCCACTTGCAGCACGACATCGACGGCGACGGTGGCGCCAAGCTCGAGCACGACCCCCTCTCGCATCTCCGCCGTGAAGCCCGGATGCTCTACCGCCACGGTGTACGTGCCGGGCGGCAGCACCGGAATCGTGTAACGCCCGAGGTCGGTCGTCGCCGCGGATCGCCGAACGTTGGTTGCGACGTTCGTGGCGGTCACGGTCGCGCCACTGACCACTCCGCCGGATGCATCGTGGACGATGCCGGTGAGATCGGCGGAGGTCGCGCGGGACTGAGCCGCGAGGGGCGCGGCGAGCAAACCACTCACCAAGGCGCACGACAGAACGCGTAGGACCGAGCGCAGCATAGCTCCTCCTTCACACGCGCAACTCCTCGCGGCCGCCTGGGCGAGGCGACCCTACCGCCGCGCGTTCGCTGAACGAGCCGCCCACCACGGTCGGTCTGCCTTGCCGAGGCGACCGTTGGGAGGTGTGGCGGCGCATTCTACCACGGCGTCGCGCTGTGGTAGCGCTTGACGGTCTTCTAGAAGGACACGTATGATGAATGAACAGTCATTCATCAACTAGCCCTGACGCCATGCCCGTCCCAGCCGTTGACCGCACGCCTCGCCTCGTCACCGCCCGCACGCCAGCCGCGCGGAGCGACAAGCGAGATGTCATCCTGCGCGCCGCCGCCCGTGTCTTTGCCGAGCGCGGCTTCTTCAATGCTCAGGTGGCTGACGTCGCCAGAAGCGCCGGGGTTGCCGCAGGGACCGTCTACCTCTATTTCCGTAACAAAGACGACCTCCTGATCTCGATCTTCGAGCGGACGATGGGCGACGCCATTGCAGAGGGGCGGGCCGCCCTAGCTGGCGTGGGCGATCCGGTCGAACGACTGCGAACGATTGCCACGCTGCACCTCGAGCGTCTGGGACGTGATCGCCGCCTTGCGGTTGTCTTTCAAGTCGAGCTACGACAGTCCACCAAGTTCATGGAACGGTTCTCGACGACCCGGCTGCGTGAGTATCTCGGCATCATCCGATCAGTCATTGCCGACGGCCAGCAGCGAGGCGTCTTTCGCCCTGATCTCAGCGCAACCATCGGGGCGAAGATCTTCTTCGGCGCGCTGGACGAAATGGCCACGAATTGGATCCTCAGCCGCCGACGTTACTCGCTCGTGTCCATGGTCGAGCCGGTTGTAGGCCTCTTCGTCAACGGCGTCAAAGCATAGAACTGAGGTGCGAGGTCGTAGTGAGGCGCTGATGGTGGCGGGGAGGAGTCGGCGTGGGTGGTGAGATGACCGCAGGCACAATCCGGAAAGCTGCTGTGCTCGGAGCTGGCACCATGGGTGCGCAGATCGCGGCGCACATCGCCAACGCTGGCGTCCCGGTTCACCTGCTCGACACCACCGGCGACGTCGCGAAGCAAGGCTTCCAGCGCGCGCACACGCTCGCCCCCTCTCCATTCTTCACCCTGGATTCGGCACGTCTCGTCACGCTCGGTGGCTTCGATCATGACCTGTCGGCGGTGGCCGGGTGCGACTGGATCATCGAGGCGGTCGTCGAGCAGCTCGAGGTCAAGCGCGAGCTGTTGGCGCAGGTCGAGCCTCATCGTGCGCCCGCCGCCATCGTCAGTTCGAACACCTCGGGGATACCACTTGCCGCGTTGGCGGAGGGACGCGGCGAGCCGTTTCGGCAACACTGGCTCGGCACGCATTTCTTCAACCCGCCACGCTACCTGAAGTTGCTCGAGGTCATCCCAACTGCGGACACGCGCCGTGAGGTCGTCGAGATCGTGGCGAGGTTTGCCGATCTCCGGCTCGGCAAGGGTGTGGTTCGCGCGAAGGACACGCCAAGCTTCATCGCCAACCGCCTGGGCCTCTACAGCGTCGCGAGAGCTCTCGAGCAGCTCGCCTCCGGTCAGTTCACGATCGAGGAGATCGACGCTCTCACGGGCCCGCTCATCGGGCGGCCCAAGAGCGCGACCTTCCGCACATTGGATCTCACCGGCCTGGACCTGCTCGTCCAGGTTGCGCACAACGTCACGGAGCGCCTGAGCGCGGAAGCCACCTTCTTCACATTGCCGGCAGTCGTCCATGAGTTGGTCTCACGCGGTTGGGCCGGCCAGAAGGCCGGCCAAGGCTTCTACAAGCGCGTCGAGCGCGGGGGTGAGCGGGAGATCCTCACGCTGGACCCCGCCTCGCTCGACTATCGCGCACGCCTGGAACCGCGTCTTCCCGAGCTCGAGCGCTTTGGGGCACTTCAGCCGCTCGAGGCGCGTCTGCGCTCGCTGCTGCTCGACAAAGGCCGGGCGGGTGCCTTCACACGCGCCACACTCGGGGCAACCCTGCTCTATGCAGCGCGTGTCGCCCGAGAGATTGCCGATTCAATCGACGATATCGACTGGGCGATGCGGTGGGGGTTCGGTTGGGAGCGTGGGCCGTTCGAGATCATCGACTCGATTGGCATTCGTGAGCTCGTCGACGCGTGCCATGGCGAAGGTGCGACACCACTCATCGACGAGGCGCTCAGCACGGGTCGCAACCGTTTTCGCATGGATGGCCTCGTCTCGCATGATCCCGCGCTGCAACTCCTCGCCCAGGCCAAGGCACACGAGCGCGTCGTGAAGCAGAACGTGGCGGCGAGCCTCATCGATCTCGGGGACGAGGTCCTCTGCGTCGAGTTCCATTCCAAGATGAACGTTATCGGCGGCGACACAATCGCCATGCTCGAGGCGGGCCTAGAGCAAGCGGAGCGACGGTTCGCGGCGCTGGTCGTCGGCAACGACGGGCAGCACTTCTCGGCCGGGGCCAATCTCATGCTGCTCCTGCTTGCGGCGCAGGAAGGAGACTGGGACGAGATCGACCTCATGGTGCGCACCTTCCAGCGCGCGACCATCCGCTTGCGCGGGGCACGGGTCCCGGTGGTCGTCGCTGCGAGTGGGATGACGCTCGGCGGTGGCTGCGAGGTGCTGCTGCACGCCGATCGTGTGCAGGCGGCGGCGGAATCGTACATCGGCCTCGTGGAGACCAGCGTTGGCCTGATTCCCGCCGGCGGCGGCACCAAGGAAATGCTGTTGCGTGCGCTGGCCGCACGCCCCGCCGTCGCAGCCGACTCGCTGCCCTTTGTCCAGCGGGCATTCGAGACCATGGCCCTTGCCAAGGTCTCGACCAGCGCCGCGGACGGCAGATCGTACGGCTTCTTGCGCGCGGTGGATCGCATCACCATGAACCGGGACCGCCTTCTCGCTGACGCCAAGGGCCTGGCCCTCGGCCTCGCACAGGAAAGCTACCAGCCGCCCCAGCCGCCCGCGATGATCTCAATACCTGGCGCAACCGTCAGGGCGGCGCTGCGGCTGGGCGTGCACCTCGCTTGGCGGGCTGGTCGCATCAGCGACCATGATGCGCACATCGGCCGCTGGCTGGCGCACGTCCTGGCCGGCGGCGACCTGCCTGCGGGAACGCCGGTGGGGGAACAGTATCTGCTCGACCTGGAGCGCGAGGCGTTCCTCAGCCTGTGCGGCGAGCGCAAGACCCAAGAGCGCATCGCCCACATGTTGAAGACCGGCAAGCCCCTGAGAAACTAGCCCTGAGGAACTGATGATTGTTCGTGGTGACGGCCCAGCGCTCGTGCTCGTTCCCGGCATCAACGGCCGCTGGGAGTGGATGCGCGCGACACTCGAGGCACTGGCCGAACGACTGCGTGTCGTGACCTTCTCGTATCGTGGCGAGCCGGGCGCGCGTCCCCTGCCTCGAGACGGTGCCGACTTCGACCTCTTCGTCCAGCAGGTCGACGATGCAGTGCACGCAACAGGGGAACAGCGCGTCGCGGTCTGCGGCGTCTCGTACGGCGGCTGGGTGGCACTGCGTTACGCCGCGCAGCACCCGGATCGAGTGGCGGCGCTGATCCTCGTCTGCACGCCGCCGCCCCCGCCAGACGTGCAGTTGGGGTGGCCGTACGATCACTACCTGAGGCACCCGTGGCTCTATGCGCCTGCGTTCTTCCTCCGCGCGCTGCGCCGCACGGTCGTCGAGGTCAAGGCCACGTTCCCCGGTGTCGATCACTGGTTGCCGTTCCTGTTACGGCACCTGCGGGCGATTCTGCGTGCGCCGCAATCACCACGGCGGACGGCGTTACGATGGAGGCTCGCCCAGCAAGTGGACCTTCATGCCGACTGTCGCCGGGTGACGGCGCCGACGCTGGTCGTCATGGGCGAGGCCGAGCTCGATGGCGTCGTGCCAACGCGCGGCACGCTCAGCTATCTCGCGCTCATTCGCGGCACCAACGCGGCAACGCTGCCGGGCACGGGCCACATCGGCCCCATGACGAAGCCAGACGAGTTCGCGCGAATCGTCTCCGAGTTCATCGACACGGACGGATCAGGAATCAGGAATCGGGAGTCACGAATCAGGAGTCAGGATTCAGGAGTCCGGATTCAGGACACAGGAATCAGGCTTGCCTAGCCGCAGCTCGCCGGAGGCGAGCGAAGGCTGGAATCAGCTCACCAACATGTCGGTCTTTATTGATGGTCCTGCGGGTCGTCTCGAAGCTGTGATTGATGGGCCGTCCGGGCTGGTACGGGCCGCTGTGGCACTTGCGGCACCGCATCCGGAGCTGGGCGGCACGATGCAGAACAAGCTGCTGCACGAAGCGGCGAAGGCGCTGGCTGGCATCGGCTGTGTGGTGCTGCGGTTCAATTATCGCGGCGTCGGTCTCAGCGGAGGTCCCTGGGTGGAAGGCCACGGAGCACGTGACGACTACCGCGCTGTCCTCGACTGGCTCGAGATGCAGCACCGGGGCCTCCCTTTCTGGGCCGTTGGCTACTCGTTCGGCTCGTGGGTGGCCATGACGACCGGAGCGAGAGATGATCGCGTTTCGGCGCTTGTCGGCATCGCGCTGCCGGTGGAGTCGCTCGACTACACGCTGCTCACCGAATCGCAGAAGCCGAAGTTCCTCGTCCAGGGCGATTACGACATCCTGTCTCCGCTGCCCGCCGTGCAGCGCTTCTACGCCGAGATGCCGGAGCCCCGTGAGCTCGTCGTCATCGAGGGCGCCGATCACACGTTCGACGGCCATATCTTGGAGGTGGCCGAAGGCTTGACCGATCTCCTTGCGGATTTCTAGGTAGGGCCGCCTCGCCGAGGCGGCCGTGACGGCGCGGGAGGCCGACGCGCCCTACCAAGTCGGAGGCTCTCATGGAAGACGCAGTCATCGTTTCCGCCGTTCGGACCGCCGTTGGCAAGGCACCGTCTGGGACGCTGCGATCGACACGGCCGGACGATCTCGCGGCCGTCGTCTTGAGCGAGGCCTTGAGGCGTGCACCTGGCGTCGACCCACACGAGATCGACGACGTGATCCTCGGCTGTGCGATGCCGGAGGCAGAGCAAGGCTTCAACGTCGCGCGTATCGCGAGCCTGCGGGCGGGGATCCCGCACGAAGCGTCGGCGGTCACGGTCAACCGGTTCTGCGCCTCAGGGCTGCAAGCCATTGCTTTTGGCACCGAGCGGATCCGATCGGGCGGGGCATCCATGATTCTCGCGGGCGGCACCGAATCCATGAGTCTCGTACCCATGACCGGCAACAAGCTCGCGCCCAACCCCACGCTCGTCGACACCTACCCGGATGTGTATCTGTCCACTGGCCTCGTCGCTGAGAACCATGCGCGCGAGCACCGTATCTCTCGCGAGGCCCAGGACGTGTTCGCGCTCGAAAGCCACCGGCGAGCCATTGCCGCAATCGACGCGGGACGGTTTCGTGACGAGGTCGTGCCGTTCGAGGCAGGAGTCGTGGATCCGGATCCTTCGGGCAAGCCTACGATCCGCCACGTGCCCTTCGATACGGACGAGGGTCCGCGCCGCGACACGTCGAGCGAAGCGCTTGCCAAGCTCAAACCGGCGTTCCACGCGCGAGGCACCGTCACAGCAGGTAACTCGTCGCAGACCAGTGATGGCGCCGCGGCTGTCCTCATCATGCGCGAAGATCGGGCGCGTGCGCTCGGTGTGGCACCGCTCGGCCGCCTCGTCGCATACGCAACGGCTGGCGTCGAGCCGGAGCGCTTTGGTCTTGGCCCGGTGCCGGCCATGCGCAAGGCTCTGCGCCTGGCCGGCCTCAGCATCGACGATATCGATCTCGTCGAGATCAACGAGGCTTTCGCGAGCCAGGTGCTCGCCTGTCTCGCGGAGCACCCCATCGATCGCGAGAAGCTCAACGTCAACGGCGGCGCCATCGCGCTGGGCCACCCGCTGGGCTGCACCGGCGCCAAGCTCACCTGCACGTTGCTCTATGAGATGCAACGCCGGAAGTCACGCTACGGCATGGCGACGATGTGTATCGGTGGTGGGATGGGGGCGGCGGGGGTGTTCGAACGTCTTGGGTGACAGGGTGAACAGGGTGAGAGCATGACGACAACCGCACAGCTGGTGCACGGCGGCGGCTGGCTCTTCGAGGACATGACGCCCGGTGAGGCTTTCACGCCCGAGCGGCTGTCGGACGAGCATCGGATGATGGGCCGCACGGCGCTCGAGTTCGTCACACAGGAGGTCCTGCCGCACCTCGAGGCGCTGGAGCGGAAGGATTGGGAGCTCGCACGCCGACTGGTGCGGCGATGCGGCGATCTCGGCCTCCTCGCCACCGACGTGCCCGAGGTGTACGGCGGCCTCGCGCTCGACAAGGTCAGCTCGCTTGTGGTCACGGAAGCCATCGCACACTCGGCGTCGTTTGGTGCAACGTTTGGCGCGATGACCGGATTGTCGATCATGCCGATCCTCTGTTTCGGATCAGACGCGCAAAAGCAGCAGTATCTGCCGCGCCTCGTCAACGGCGAGGTCGTCGGTGCCTACGCGCTCAGTGAATCTGGGTCGGGCTCGGATGCGCTGGGGGCACGCGCGCGCGCGATGCGGCAGGCAGACAACGGCTTCCTGCTGAGTGGCGAGAAGATGTGGATCACCAACGGCGGCTTCGCCGATCTCTACGTCGTCTTTGCCAAGGTAGACGGTGAGCACTTCAGCGCGTTCCTCGTTGAGCGCGCGTGGCCTGGCGTATCGACCGGCATAGAAGAGCAGAAGATGGGACTGCACGGGTCTTCGACCGCCGCGCTCATCTTGCAGGATGTGCACGTGCCAGCGACCAGCGTTCTCGGCGAGGTTGGCAAGGGGCACAAAGTGGCCTTCAACGTGCTCAACTACGGCCGATTCAAGTTGGGCGCCTCCTGTTGCGGCGGCGCCAAGCTCGCCGTTGGCGAGGCGGCCCGCTACGCGGCCACCCGCGCTCAGTTCGGCAGGCCGATAGGAACATTCGGCGCCATCAAGCACAAGCTCGCCGAAATGACGGCGCATCTCTACGCCTTCGAAAGTCTGCTCTACCGTACGGCTGGCCTCATCGACCTCGTCGCCGTCACGGCGAGCGATCATGCGTCCGGCACCGTCACCGCGCTCGAGGAGTTCGCGATCGAAGCGTCGATGATCAAGGTTGCCGGCAGCGAGATGCTGGACTTCATCGTCGACGAGAACGTTCAGATCCATGGTGGTAATGGTTACGTGCACGACTACCCGGCAGAGCGCCACTACCGCGACGCCCGCGTCAATCGAATCTTCGAGGGGACGAACGAGATCAACCGGCTCCTCATCCCAGGAATGCTGATGCGGCGCGCGGTGAAGGGAGAGCTGCCGCTGATTCCAGCGGCGAAGCGACTTCAGGACGAGTTGCTCGCGATGGTGCCAGACGCTGCCGGTGAAGGGTCCCTGGACGCGGAGCGCCGTCTGGTGACAGGCTTCAAGAAGATCGTCATCCTTGCGCTCGGTGCTGCCATGCAACAGTGGGGTGACCGTGTCACCGAGGAGCAGGAAGTGCTCTGCTTCGTGGCGGACATCGCTATTGACGCCTTGGCCGCGGAGAGCGCGGTACTTCGTGCACAGCAGGCAGAGCTCGAAGGGGCGAGCGCCGCCGATCTGCATCGAGCGGCAGCACGGGTGTACGTGCACGACGTCGCACCTCGTATCGAACGTGCCGCACGCGAATCCATTGGCGCCACACTCGAGGGTGATTTGCAGAAGACGGCACTCGCCGCGATACGCCGTTTCGTGAAGATCTCGCCGGTCAACACGATTGCGTTGCGGCGCCAGCTCGCCGACGCGACCGTCACGAAGGAAAGGTATCCCTTCCAGTAGGCGGAAAAAGGTACCCGGTTCCTTTTTCATCTATCCTGTAGGGGTGAGGATCTGCCTGCCGAGCGTCTTGATTCTGGCGTTCACGCTGTCAGCGTGCACGAATGCGCCCCCGCCCCCAGATGCCGCGGACTATCCGGCAAGCATCCGAGCACTTCGTGACAAGAAGGACGAGGCGTTCAGAAGCGCAGACGACTCCCCGGTTCCACCGGCGCGCCGTGAGTCGCTGCTGCCCCTGGAGTATTTCGAAGTCGACGAGCGGTACCGCGCACCGGCGGCTCTTACACCGTCGCCTGACGAGCCGGTCATCGTCATGGCGACATCGACCGGCAAACAGCGTTCAATGCGCCGGGCCGGGCGGCTGGAGTTCGCACTCCTCGGCCGCGAGCTGGCTGTCACAGCGTTCGTCGAGGCCGATGACCAGGAGGCGCGCCGCTTGTTCGTGCCGTTTCGCGACCCGAGCAATGGCACCAAAACATACGCCGGTGGGCGTTACCTGGACCTCGATCGGACTGCGACCGGGCTGTACGAGCTCGACTTCAATCGTGCCTACCATCCCTACTGCTACTACAACGAAACGTACGATTGCCCTTTCCCGCCTGCGGAGAACACGTTGCGGGTGCCCGTGTCCGCTGGAGAACGGATGAAAACCAACGCATCGGATGGAAATTGACGTATGGCCGTTCCTTCGCACCTCAATGGCCTGGCTGCGGTCGTCTTCGACTTCGATGGCGTGCTCGCGAATAGTGAGCCGCTGCACCTACGTGTGCTCCAGCAGGTATTGGCGACAGTCGGTGTCACGCTGTCGTCGGAGGAGTACTACGCGCGCTATCTCGGATACTCGGATCATGACTCGCTGTCGGAGATAGCGGCGGACCGTGGCCTCGGCTGGGACGAGCCGACCATCGAACGGCTCACCAGCACGAAAACGCAGCGGTTTCGGGAGATCGCCCGAGGAGAATCGGTCCTCTTTCCAGACGCAGCTGCGTGTGTGGAACAGGTCGCTGCCGCTGTGCCGGTGGCTATCGCATCAGGCGCGCTCCGTGACGAGATCGAGCTCATGCTCGAGCCCAGTGGACTCCGCTCGCTCTTCAGTGTCGTCGTCGCAGCAGACGACACGCCGCGCAGCAAGCCGGCGCCGGATCCGTACGAGCGCGCGTTCGCGCTGCTCCTGGAGACTGGGCGGCTCGATTCAACGGCTCGACCGAGCCACGCGGTGGCGGTCGAAGACTCGCCCTGGGGCATCCAATCCGCGCGCGCAGCGGGATTGCGCACAATCGCAGTCACGACGTCGTATGGCCAGGATCAGCTGGGTGATGCGGACCTCGTGCTCCCCACTCTCTCTGCGTTGACTCTGAATACACTGGCCAGCGTGGTCGGGTGACTGGAGGGGTCAAGGAATCAAGGGGTCAAGGGATCAAGGGATTGGGCAGTAGCCTAGCGGGCAGCGTCCTCCCTAGACCCCTAGACCCCTAGATCCCTAGATCCCTAGATCCCTAGCCCGCCCTGCCTCGTACAGCGCTATCGCGGCGGCAGTTGCCACGTTGAGAGAATCGACGCCCGGCGTCATGGGAATCCGCGCCTCGGCGTCGAGGTGTGTGCGGGCCTGCTCCGAAAGCCCTGAACCTTCATGGCCGAGCAAGAAGGCAACGGGCAGACCCCACCGCGCAGTCAGGACGTGGGTGAGCGCCGCCGCGTTGGGAGCCGGCGTCAAGCCAATTAGACGCCATCCGGCGCTCTTGATAGCTTCCAGCGACGGGAGCCACTCGGCGACCTTCACGAAGGGAACCTCGAGAGACGAGCCCATCGATACGCGGATCGCCTTCCGATAGAGCGGGTCCGAGCACCGCGGGTCGAGGACGATGGCGCGTGCACCCAACGCCTGGGCACTGCGAAAGATACCGCCGATGTTGTCGGGATTGCCAACCTCCTCGAGCAGGATGAGCGGCGCGCGATCCACCTTCGCGCTGCGCGCTTCGGCGGACAAGTCGGACGAGGTGAGCACCGCTTCGAGCGGCAGCGCCGCCGGACGCTCGCCGCATGCGAGGCAGCCGCGGTGAACGTTGAACCCGACGATTTCAGTGAGGAGATCCCTCGAGCCAACGTAAATCGGCCTAGGGTCGCGGCCCGCATCGAGCAGGTCATCGAGCGACGCCAGCGCCGCGTCGCTTACGAGGAGGGACTGCACACGCGGCGCCCCCGCAGCAAGCAAGCGGCGCACCACCAGGCGGCCCTCCGCGATGAAGATCCCACGGCGCACGAGCAGCTCTCGGTCGGGGATGTTGCGATAGCTCGCAAGGCGTGGGTCCCCGGCAGATTCGATCCGTACCACGGGCATGGTCAATAGCCGTCGATGAGCGCCGAAACGGCGCGAGAATTCCGATCTCCGGCGTCTTTCACTGGAGGAAACGATCGAGCTCGGGAAGCGCCGTCTCGGCGGGCCGCCGCACGACAAGGTCGACAACGTCGGACGCACCCGTGGCTTCGGGGTTGATCTCGACGACCATGGCGCCGGCCGCGCGGGCGCTGTGAATGAAACCGGCCGCCGGGTAGACGAGCGCCGAGGTGCCGATTGTGACAAACAGGTCGCAACGTGCGGTCGCCTCGGCCGCCTGCTCTACCACCGTCGGATCGAGCGCTTCCCCGAACCAGATGACGTCAGGACGGAGATAATCGCCGCACGTACAGCGCGGTGGAAGCTCCGGTAGAGGGACACGACCGTCGCGTCGCGTCCCGCCTTCCGCACACGGCCGGGCGCAGCGCAGGTGCCAGATGGATCCATGCAAGCGAACTACGCGCACCGTACCTGCGCGCTCGTGGAGACCGTCCACGTTCTGGGTTACCAGCGTCAGAGAAGGGGAACGCTGGCTCCAGCGGGCGAGGACGTCGTGCGCAGGATTCGGCTTGCAGGCGGCAATGCGCTGCCGACGCCAGTCGTACCATTCCCAGACCATCCGGGGGTCGCGCCGAAAGGCGCCCGGCGTCGCCAGGTCCTCTCCGCGAAACGACCGCCAAAGACCGTCGGGGCCCCGGAACGTCGGCACACCGCTCGCCGCAGAGACACCGGCACCGGTCAGCACGGTCAAGCGCCGCGCCTCCCGAATTCGCTCGCCTGCCGTTTCGATGGGATCGCGCACGCTCGCCACCCTATCACCTTGCGATCGCGTCATCGCCTCAATTACGCTTCGTCGGGGGAGGCAGACCGATGCGTGAGCCAAAAGGCTTGACAATCCAGCTCGAAAGCGGCGCCACGGTCTCTGCCCGGCATTACACGTCGAGCGCCGCCTCGTCACTGGGCTCCACCCTCATTCTTGCGCATGGCGCGGGGGCCGGCCAGACCCATCCATGGATGGTCGCGCGCGCCTCGGCCCTGGCCGCACGAGGGCTCGACGTCGTCACCTTCAACTTTCCTTACATGGAGCGGCGCAGGCGCGCGCCGGATTCGGCGGCAGTGCTCATCGCCTGCTACGCGGCCGTCCTGACCAAGGTGGCGGCCGGGACAGATGGGCGTGTGCTCGTCGGCGGCAAGTCCATGGGGGGACGCATAGCCACCGAGCTCGGCGCCGCGCGGCCGGACGAGAATCGCCTGAGTGGCATTGTGTTGCTTGGGTACCCGCTCCATCCGCCGGGCCGGCCGCAACAGCTGCGCAGCGCTCACCTTCCCAGCGTGCGTCGGCCGATGCTGTTCGTCCAGGGCACGCGCGACAGCTTCGGCACGCCGAGCGAGCTGCAAGCCGAGCTCGATCGGCTCGCTGTTTCCACGACGATCCATGCCGTCGACGATGGTGACCACTCACTGATCGTCAAACGCGGCGGACGCCCTCAAGAGCTGGTGTTCGATGAGGTCTACGAGGTGATTCTCAGGTGGATAGCGGCTCTATGACAAAACAACACGGAAACGGAGACAGCTCCCGTTAGTGGTACCAAGACTCTTCACCGCCCAAAACCGAGGAGTGTCCCCGCTCTCCTCGTCTTCGGCGGCCCCGAGCGCTGGTCTCCGTTTCAAGCGTCCCCGGCTAAAAAAAATGGGGCGAGCCGCCGCTCGCCCCCCTCAACGCAGGGGCCTGGCACTGTGCCCCAGCGAAACCGTTCGCGTGCCTCGCACGCGGTTCCGATTGGACTACCGCCGAGGTGGAGGCCTTTCAGCGCCACCTCTACGCCTCCCCCAAAGAGATACGGAACGAGCACGGGCCCGCGTGCTGACTGGCCGATACTGGTGCGGGCTCGCGTCGCCACTGATTTATATAGCAGGCAGCGTGCCACGCGAGGTGTTACCAGGTTACCGACGAAACTTGCTGTCGTGATGAGAGTTATCGAATGCGCGGCATGTGAGTATGCTCCGCGGGGCGCCGCGGTCATTCAACGGCTTGGATTACGGCGGTGGCGGCGATCGGAGGGATTGAATTCTCGGTGACTGCGGTAGGGCGCGTTCGCCGAATGCGCCGCGGCGGCCGCCTCGGCGAGGCGGCCCTACCTGGAGTGCAGCGCACCGATCTCGTCGTAGAGCCGCGCAGACGCGATGATGCCGTTGTGGAAGTTGCCGAGGTCGAGCTTCTCATTCGGCGCGTGGGCATTCTCGTCCGGCAGCCCTACGCCAAAGAGCACGCTTGGCAGGCCCAGCTCTTCTTGGAAGGTCGAAACGACCGGGATGGAGCCGCCCTCGCGTACGAGCACGGGCGCCCGACCGAAACCCTGCTCGATGGCACGCGCGGCCGCCTCCATGAACTCGTTGTGTGGATCGCACATCCACGGCTTGCCGCCTTGCATCCTGGTCACAGCGACATCGGCGGTCTTCGGCGCGATCCTCTTCACGTACACCTCGAAGAGATCGCCAATCTTCCCAGGATCCTGGTCCGGCACGAGGCGCATGCTGACCTTGGCCATGGCGCGCGCAGGCAGGACGGTCTTGGCACCTTCGCCGGTGAATCCTGAGAGCAATCCGTTGATCTCGAAGGTCGGCCGTGCCCAGACGCGCTCCAGCGTCGAGTAACCGGGCTCACCAAACACCTTCGAAACGCCGAGCTCCTTCCGATACTTCTTCTCGTTGAACGGGAGCTTCGCGTACTCTCCCCGCTCCTCCTCGGTGAGTGGACGGAGTTCGTCATAGAAGCCAGGAATCTTGATGCGGCCACTCTTGTCCTTGATCTGCGTCAAGATCTGCGCCAAGACCTGACCTGGGTTCGCGATGGCGCCGCCGTACATCCCCGAGTGCAGGTCAGTCTTGGCCGTCGTGACGTCGATTTGAAAGTAGCAAAGACCACGCAGGCCATAAGCCATCGATGGCACACCGCGGTCGAACATCGTCGTGTCGGAGATGAGGACCACGTTGGCCGCGAGCTCGCTCTTGTGGGCGCGAATGAAGTCGTCCAGATTGGCGCTGCCAACCTCTTCTTCGCCCTCCAAGATGAGCTTTATGTTCACGGGCAACTTGCTGTTCTGCGACAGGTGGGCCTCGAGAGCCTTGAGGTGCATGAACACCTGCCCTTTGTCGTCGGCTGCTCCACGCGCGTAGACCTCGCCGTCGCGGATCGTGGCCGTGAAGGGCGGTGACTCCCACAGCTCGATCGGATCGACCGGCTGCACGTCGTAGTGCCCGTAGAAGAGAATCGTCGGCGCGCTTGGCGCGTGGAGCCAGTCGCCGTAGACAACCGGATTGCCCGGCGTTGGAAACTGCGTGACGTTCTGGAGTCCGATCCGCGTCATCTCAGCGGCCGCCCAGTCAGCACATCGCTTGACGTCCTCCTGATGCTCCGGCAGCGCGCTGATGCTTGGAATCGCGAGAAACTGCCCGAGCTCGTCAAGGAACCGATCGCGGTTGGCGTGAATGAAGTCGACGACGGCGTTCATGCTGGGTACTGTAGCGCAGGCCTGAGAGCGTGCCAATAGCGCGCCGCCGCACTAGGGACCAAGGACCAAGGACCAGGCACCTGCGTCGTGGCGCGCGCGGCCATCTTCTTCCAGCATCTGGAGGTGAGCGCGCACGTTCTCGCGGGCGGCCGCGAGCATCTCCGCCTCGAGCGTGGGATAGAGGCGGTCGGCAATCTCCTCGACCGTGCGAGCGCCGACCGTCAGTGCCTCGACGACCTGGTCGTCACGGAGCTGTCGATGGGCGAGATACGCACGGATTAGGGGGGCCGGGTGATCGATCGGATCCCCGTGGCCAGGAAGAACCCGACGTGGCTCGAGCCCGAGAATGCGTCGCAGCGATCGTAGGTACTGCCGCAGGCTGCCGCCGCTCGACGCGGGAATCGTCACCGTTCCGCCGTTCATCACCAGGTCGCCGCCAAAGAGTGTCCCGCTCCGAAGGTCAAAGTAACAAGCGTGATCGGGCGCATGGCCAGGCGTATGCAGCACGAGCAGCTGTCCGTCACCGGCTGGGATGAACTGCTTGTCTCGAAGGGGAGTCCAGTCGACACCGGTTGAAGCGTCCCTCTCGGGCCAGGGAATCTTGACGCTGGCGGCACCTTGCCAACGCGCGGCAATCGCCGCCGCGCCCGCGACGTGATCACCGTGGCCATGCGTGGCAGCAAGCGTCGCCAGCACTTCGCCGCCTAAGGCGTCCGCCACGCGATCGACGTACTCAGCTGTGGGGCTCGCGGCATCGATCAATACCGGGATAGCACCGTGCAGGACGTAGCAGTTCGTCGCACCGCGCGTCAGCGGCTCGCTGTTCTCCGCTCGCACGAGGCTCCAGCGCATAAAAGGCAGTGGTCAGTGGTCAGTGGTCAGGCGACCCAGGGCGCGCCCGGCCAGAAATGAGGAAGGCGCGGCTGGGAGCCGCGCCCGACGTAAGTGCAAATGAAAGTGAGATTCCGGACCCTAGTAAAAGAGGGTACGTATAAGAGAGGAAATAACGACCAGGTGGGCTTCACGTCAGAGGCTCAGCACCGAAGCGCGTGGAGGTCACCACGCACCCGGCTTGCAGGACATCTGAAGCTAGCGCCCGGAATCCCAGTGCACGGTAATTATGTGAAATACTTCACAAGCTGTCAAGCCTTAATCTGCGTAATCTGCCTGCGGGCAGATATTCGCCGTCTATTCGTCATTTGACCGCGCCCGGCGGTCCTCAGACGCCTCACGTCTGGCCCGCAAAGCCTACTGTGACGCTCGAGCCATCGACGATGACCGGCACGCGGCGCTGACTCGCGGTGAGCTTCAGCATGCGCGCGAGCGCGTCGGCATCCTTCTTCACGTTGACGTACTCGAAGGCCACACCTCGCTGCTCGTGGTCCTCGATGGCAGCCTGCGTGTACGGGCAGCCGTCCTTTCCATAAATGTAAACCACGGCCCTACTCCTTCTTGCAGGGCGGAAAAGATACCTTTTTCCGCACTTCGACGCTCACGTGCGCGCCCGAAACTTGAATTTCCGCTTCTCAAGGCGTCTGCTCTGCGTGGTAGCGCGCGTACTCTTCGAGATAAGCCAGTGACTGAAAGTCTCTGATTCGATCGAAGAACAGGACGCCGTCCAGATGGTCCGTCTCATGTTGGACGACTCGCGCGGCGAAATCCGAGAGATCGAGCTCGAAAGGTTGACCCCGGCGATCGAGCGCTTTGATGTTCACGCGTGTGTGGCGCGGCACCTTGCCACGAATATCCGGAATACTGAGGCATCCCTCCCAGCCCTCTGCCTTCTCCTCGCCGATGGGTGTAATCACAGGGTTGATGAACGGGAGCACGCGCATCTTCTCGTGCTCGTTCTCGATGCCGGCCACAAACAATCGCACGCCTTCGTGCACTTGTGGGCCGGCCAGCCCTATGCCCTCGTACTCGAGCATCGTCGCGATCATGTCGTCGATGAGGGTCTGGAACGCGGCGCTCCGAACCTCGCCGAGGTCGATGGCTCGAGCACGGGTGCGCAACACGGGGTGCCCCATGCGCGCAACTTTGAGAATCGACATTTCAGGATTCAGGATTCGGGATTCCCGCTCTTTAAGGCCAATGCGGTTCACTTAACCGTTTTGCACGTGGCGTAATAAGTGAACGGTATTGTCTTCAAGCCACTGTAATGGTCTTGTCGAGATAGACGTCCTGGATGATGTTGAGCAGCTCGACGCCTTCGGCCATTGGCCGCTGGAACGCTTTGCGTCCCGAGATGAGCCCCATGCCGCCCGCTCGTTTGTTGATCACAGCCGTGCGCACGGCATCGGCGTAATCGTTCTCGCCACTCGCGCCACCTGAGTTGATGAGGCCAGCGCGGCCCATGTAGCAATTGGCTACTTGGTAGCGCGTCATCTCGATTGGATGGTCGCCCGGAATGAGCTCCGAGTACACGCGCTTGTGCGTCTTCCCAAACTTCAAGGCGGTGTATCCCCCGTTGGTCTCCGGCATCTTCTGCTTGATAATGTCGGCCTCGATGGTCACGCCAAGGTGGTTGGCCTGTCCGGTGAGATCCGCGGCAAGGTGATAGTCCGTCTTCTCGGTCTTGAAGGCGCTGTTGCGCAAGTAGCACCAGAGCACCGTGACCAAGCCGAGCTCGTGTGCCAACGCGAAGGCTTCGGAGACCTCCTGAATCTGCCGGGTGGATTCCTCCGAGCCGAAATAGATGGTCGCGCCAACGGCGACCGCCCCGAGCTCCCATGCCTGCTTCACGGACCCGAACATGATCTGGTCGTATCTGTTCGGATAGCTGAGGAACTCGTTGTGATTCAGCTTGACCAAGAACGGGATCCTGTGGGCATATTTCCGCGCGCAGGCGCCGAGCGCGCCGAGCGTCGAGGCGACCGCGTTGCACCCGCCCTCGACGGCGAGCTCCACGATCTTCCCTGGATCGAAATACGCCGGGCTCGGCGCGAAGCTGGCCCCGGCCGCGTGCTCGACGCCCTGGTCGACCGGCAGAATGGAGACGTAGCCGGTGCCGGCGAGACGTCCAGTGTTGAGAATCTGCTGAAAGCCGCGGAGCACCTGCGGCCGGCGGTTCGTCTGAGTGACCACCCGATCGACGAAGTCTGGTCCGGGAAGGTGCAGATCCACCGCCCGGAACCCGCGCGCCTCGTATGAGAGCAAAGCCTCGGCATCGGCGCCGAGTAGCTCGTGTATCCTGCTCGTTACAATCGTCGTTGTCATAGCTGTCGTTCCCTCAATCGAGCCACTGCCAGCCGATCAAACCTTCATTTTATCCCATCGCCAGCAGGCGCCGCGCCGCGTCAGCGGCCCATCGCCCGGACAGGCAGGCACCCTCGATCGTCCCCGGCAGGCCGGTATCAACCCAGTCGCCGGCCAACAGCAGCCGTCGCACGCCGGTGGTCGTGGGCGGCCGAGCAGGCTGGCTGGCGGCCAGCGAGAACGTCGCGCGCGGCTCGCGCACCACCAACGTCCGGCGCACGGAAGCCTGGCGAACGCTGGGAAGCGCATCACGAAGCTCGTCGAGCGCAAGGGCGGCCAGCGCTTCGTTCGATTGACGCACCAGGTCGTGCGCCCCGCTTCCAACCAGCGTCACATGCGACGCATCCTCCCCGATGACGGCGCGCTTGTCGAAGGCCCACTGCAGCGGTCGACCCGGCAGGCCGACGAACGCCCACGGCAGAATCCCGCGGTCGAACCAGAGATTGACAGAGACAATGGGTGACGGGGCGGTTTCCGAGGCCGCCCGACACAGTGCCCCCATCCTGCCCGGCCCCCCGTTGTCCATCTCGTCGATGAACAACCGTGGTAGGTCGAACCACGGCACGGCAACGATGACCACATCCGCTTCGACAGGGGAGGAGTGCCCGGAGCTCTGGTCGTCGCGCACATCCACCCCGATCACACGATCGCCCGCTAACCGCACTCGTGCGAGGCTATGTGTGCGGACATGGCCGCCCGCGGCGTCGATGACTCTGCTGGCCACCCCGTAGAGCGCCACGAGTGGTTTGGCGGGAATCCCGAGGGCCGCGCCCTGCGTGCCCCCCTCCATCATCTGACCGAGGACGCGCACGAAGGGTGACGCGGCCGCGATGGCCGCGCTTTCGTTGAGCGCTGCGAGCGCCAGCGGCTCCCACAGCATCGAGCAGAGCTCGGCATGCTGGCCATGGCGAGCCAGCCACCGCGCAACGGTCTCGCCGGGCGGCGCCAGACCGTCGGGCGGGAGACCACGCTCTCCCCGCGCCCGCCGCAGGACAGGGCCGAGCCTGAGCGCCGAGAGCCGAGCGCGCCACCCGACGCCGCGCCAACCGAGCACGCCGCCCACGAGGTTCAATGGCGGCCGCCACGCCGGACAGCGCAACACGGAGAAGCGCCCCTCGGGGTCGACGAACGTCACTTCGAGCGTCCGCTGCAAGCCGACGTCCTGCTCGGCGCCGACCGCGCGAAGGAACGCGAACGTCTCGCGGTAGCAGCCCATGAGGATGTGTTGGCCGTTGTCGACCCACTCACCCGTTTCTCGATCCACGAACGACGACGCCCGTCCCCCGAGCTGACCACGCGCCTCGAGGAGGGTGACACGAACCCCAGACGAAGCGAGCGACACCGCGGCGGTCAGCCCGGCGAAGCCGCCGCCAATGACGATCACATGGGGTGCGATCATGATCGCACCATGACCCGGGCCCAGGTTCGAAGCGCAATCAGCGCCCGTACGGGCCGCGGGACCCGTATCCGCTCCGAGAAGACGTCAAAGTTTCGACGCTCGATGCGCTCCAGGAGCGACGCGTAGATCGCACTCATGATCTCCGCAGCGACGAGCCGGCGCGCCTCGTCGGACGGGAAGGCGTCGCGGGCGCGGGCGAAGAACTCACGGCAGCGTGCGGCTTGGTGCCCCAGCAAGGCGACCACGGGCGGCGTGAGGTGTCCTGCACGGAGGTCCGACTCGTTCACCTCATAGCTTCTGAGATCCTCGACCGGGATGTACAAGCGACCGCGCTGGAGGTCGCTGCCGACGTCACGCAGGATGTTGGTGAGCTGCAGGGCCAGGCCAAGCTCCACCGCGTACTGACGGGCTCGAGGGTTCCGGTACCCGAAGATCTCGAGGCAGATCAGCCCGACGGCCGACGCGACACGCACGCAATATTCGCGTAGCTCGTCAAAGGAGGCGTAGCGTCGCGGAACGAGATCCATGGCAACACCGTCGATGAGGTCCTCGAAGGGCTGTCGTGGCAAGTTGAAACGACCGATCCAAGGCTCGAGTGCGCGGCCTTGTGCCGTTCGGGGCGCCCCCGAGGAAAAGCAGCGATGGAGCTCCGCGCGCCAAGCCACCAGCGCCGCCGTGCCATCCTTCCCCTCTGATTCATCCACGGCATCGTCGACCGCGCGGCAGAAGTCCCAGACGGCGATGATGGCGCGCCGCCGGTCTGGCGAGAGCACGAGGAAGGAATAGTAGAAGTTGGTGTCGCGTGCCATGGAGAGCAGATGAATTCTGTGTCAGCGCCACACCATGGCCCGCCACATCAGCGGAAGAATGTCTCTGCGGGACAACGTGGGCCGGTCGTCGAGACTTCGACGCGGGGCGCGTGCGAGGCGATCCAGAATCGTCCAGCCACCCAGCCAGGTCAGCCGCAGCTCCAATCGCAAACGGCCGTGCGTCAAGTCGCCCACGCGCCGCCCGTCGCGCAACAACACGCGCGTGCGACCGATGAGCTCTGCCAGCACGGCACGCCACGCATCCGTGACGTGACCATTCGCCAGGTCCTCTTCGCGCGCTCCCCATCGCTCTGCGTCTTCCCGAGGCACGTAGAGGCGACCCGCGCGCCAATCCTTCCCGAAGTCCTGCCAGAAATTCGCGAGCTGGAGCGCCGTGCACACGGCGTCCGATGCGCGCGCCAACTCGAGGTCCCGGTAGCCGGCGACCTGCAGCACGAGACGGCCAACCGGATTCGCCGAGCGCCGACAATAGTCCAGCACATCGACCCAGCGATCGTAGCGGTGCATGGTGACGTCCTGTTCGAAGGCGCGCAGGAGGTCGTCGAGCAGGGCGACATCCAGCCGGCAGCGGCGGATGCTATGGCCCAGTGCGCGAAACACCGGCGTGAAAGCTCCCGCTTGGATGGTGGTGCGCGCCACCGACGCTTTGAGTGCGTGCCGCCACTCGTCGAGCCGTGCGAGGCGCTCTGCCGGATCCATCAACCCTTCATCTGCGAGGTCGTCGGCTACACGGGCAAACGCATAGATCGCCGCCACGTGCGGCCGCATCGCCCTGGGAAGCAGGCGTGAGGCCACTGGGAAGTTCTCGTAATGCGCCTGGGCCAGTGCCTGACAGAACCGGTAATCCTGCACGAATGCCGCCGGGACGTCGACCATTTTGCTGGATTATAGGAAACTGTCCGCGCATGGCGAGACGGAAACGACAATATTCGCACCCCAAGACCGGCGCTTCTACGCCGACCGACCTCCCCGCGCTACCGTCGGCCTCCGCGCGCCGCCGATTCCGCACACAGCTCCTCTCATGGTATCGCCGCCATGGACGACGCCTTCCCTGGCGCGAAACCACGGACCCGTATCACATCCTGGTGTCCGAGGTGATGCTGCAACAGACGCAGGTCGAGCGTGTGTTGCCAAAGTACGAGGAGTGGCTCGCCAAGTATCCAACGCTAGAGGCACTCGCGGAAGCCGGTGAGGACGAGGTCGTTCGCACCTGGTACCCGCTTGGCTACAACATCCGTCCGAGCCGACTGCAGTCCATTGCGCGCGAAGCCGTCGCGCGCTATGACAGCACCCTGCCGGCCGACGAGGAGACGCTTCGCACGTTCAAGGGCATCGGCGCCTACACGGCGGGCGCCCTGCTCAGCTTTGCTTTCGGACAGCGCGCCGCAATCCTCGACACCAATGTCGCCCGCGTGCTGTTCCGCGTCTTCATCAGCCAGGGGGATCCAAAGGCACATCGAACACAAAAACGCCTCTGGGAGCTGTCGCGTCTGTTACTGCCGCGACAGAACGTCTTCGACTTCAACCAGGCGTTGATGGATCTCGGCGCGACGGTTTGCACGGCACGAAAGCCCGGCTGCTTGCTGTGTCCCATGGATCGGATATGCAAAGCCTATCCGGCGGGCAGGGGGCAGGGGCAAGGGCAAGGGCAAGGGCAAGGGGGTAAAGGGATCTAGGGATCTAGGGATCTAGGGATCTAGGGATCTAGGGATCTAGGGGCCCCTTGCCCCTCCAAGAGCTCGATGAGGGCGGCATCGGCGGGCGGGAGCGGCAAGGTGCGCAGCTCGTCACGCGGGACCCAGCGCATCTGCTGCCCGAGGCGCGGTTCCGGCTCGCCCAAGAGCTCGCATCGATAAAAGTAGAGATCGACAATACGCGCTGGATACGCGTGCGTCGTCGAGAACAGGCGCTCATGGACGCGGGCGCCGCAGCCCAGCTCCTCGTCGAGCTCGCGGCGGAGGCAAGCGGGAAGCGCTTCGCCCGGCTCGCACTTCCCACCGGGAAACTCCCAGTGACCCTCGAGATGCGTTCCAGCGAGCCGACGGGTCAACAGAAACGCATCGCTTCGCTCGATCACGGCCGCCGCAACGGTCATACGCACCAGCGGCCGCCTCGACAAGGCGGCCCTGCCGTCGTCCACGCCATTACCCAACCGAGACCTCTACTCGCTCGCTGCCGGAGAGAACCTCTAGCCTCGTCCCGGGCTCTGCGAGCTCCCGGCGGACGTAGCCAAGACCAACCGACCGACCAACGCCGGGCGACCAAGCTGCGCTGGTGACTCGACCTACGTCGCGATCGCCACTCGCAATGGTCGCGCCGCGCACAAAGCGCGGCAAGCCTGGCTGTTGCGGCGCTGATGCGGGAGGTGGCGTCGCATCCGGATGGCCGCCCACTGGAAGAGGGACCGGAGTCTCGACGAGTTTGACGAGCCGCCGCGCCACCCGACCTTGGCCGCGATGAAGCACGCGGATGATCACCTCCTGGCCAACGTAGCAGCCCTTGGTGAGGCTGATCGCGCGGTCTTCGATGCCGGCCTCCAGCGGGATCGTATCGTCGGTCATGTCCACGCCGAACAACGGCTGTCCCGCGTCGACGCGCAGCGCGTGCCACGTCGCCTCGTCCAGCGAGACCACGCCCGCCTCGCGCAGCACGTGCTCGAGCTGAGGCAAGTGAGAAGGCGGAACATATACGTCGAAGCCGATTGCTCCGAGATCGCGGGAGCCGGCGATGAGCGCGTCGACACCCGACCAGCGCACAGTGGTATGTTGGTGCTCCGTCAGCGAGGCCACGCGCTCTCCACTCGTGGCAAACGACGCGGCCACGATGCGGGTCGCTTCCGGGCCATAGACAGCTAGCCGTCCGAGCTCACTGGTTCGATCCCAGACATGCACGTCCTCGGTGATGATGAACTGCTCGAAACGCTGGAGCAGTAACGCCAGGGTTTCGCCCGGCACGTCGATCAAGAACGCATCGTCCAATGCGAGAAGACGCAGATCGGAGAGTATTCGCCCCTGAGGCGTGAGGTACGCAGCATAGCAGCCCCGACCTGGCGCGAGCGCTTTGACATCGTTCGTGACAAGCCCTTGAAGCCAGTCGGCTCGATCGGAACCGGAGACGCCTAGCCGGCCCTCCGCCGAGCGATCCCGCATGCCGGCGCCACGCTTCACCGCCTCGTACGCGCTTGATTGTGGGAGCACATCTGGATGGTATCCTTGAGTCATGGGCACGCTCTTTGCTCGTTATTCTAGCGGTCTTGTCCTCGCGCTCACAATGGCGGCCGTTGGAGTCTCAGGAGCCGCGAATCGGGAATCAGGAAACGCGAAGCAAGAACCTGGGAAGCCGGCGGCGCAGGGTGGCGCGAAGCCCAACGCGCGGGTCTTCAGGGTCTTCGTCGGGGGCCGCCCGCTTGGGAGCGAAGAAGTGGCGATCAGCGAGACCGCCACCGGCATGACAATCACATCCGCTGGTTCGCTGGCGGCGCCGCTGGATATCTCGCTCGAGCGCGCCGAAGCCGTTTACTCACCCTCCGGCGAGCCAGTACGGCTCTCCCTCGAGGCACTCGTCAAGGGAGACGCCGTCTCGCTGACCACGACGTTCTCAGAAGGTC
The DNA here is from genome assembly GCA_009377605.1 of Luteitalea sp. Lineage (NCBI taxonomy): Bacteria > Pseudomonadati > Acidobacteriota > Vicinamibacteria > Vicinamibacterales > Vicinamibacteraceae > Luteitalea > Luteitalea sp. The sequence goes on along the minus strand of WHTT01000009.1, from coordinate 78,229 downwards.
AAGCGGCCAGCAAGGTCACGCAGGGCGGTAAGACCGCCGACAAGACCGACCGCGTGTCGCCCCGAAGCTTGGCCGTCGCGCAAGGCGTGCTGTTTCTCGGCTCCTACCACGGGCTCGCGCGCCGATTGGTGTCGGCAGAGCAAGGCACATCGCTCAAGATGTACATTGCCCCAGTTGGCGAGGTCGACGTGAGCGTGACCCGCGTTGGGGAGGAGCGTATCCAGACCACGGAGGGGACGTTCGATGTGAAGCGGGTCGGTATCACCTTGCCCGCACAGCCACAGTCGGCCGGTCCGCTCACGATGGATGTGTGGCTCGATACCAAGGGCGGCCTCCTCCGGATGGCGGTCCCGACGCAGTCACTCGACTTCGTGCGCGAGGATCTGGCAGCGGTTTCCACGCGCCAAGTGAAGGTGTGGCGTGACAACGACGAGGATGTTCGGATCAAGGCATCGGGATTCGCGCTGGCCGCCACGGTGTCGAAGCCGAGGCCGCCTGAGCCACCGGCCGATTCGGACGACGACTCAGACGAGAGACGGGATCCCGATCCGCCAGATTCGCCCGAGTATCCGGCCGTTGTGCTGGTCTCTGGCGCCGAGGCTGGCGACCGGGACGAAACTATCTTTGGGATTCCGGTGCTCGGCCAACTTGCCAATGCACTCGTCGATGCCGGCTATCTCGTCATCCGTTACGACAGGCGCGGCGTCGGCCAGAGCGGCGGCCGCCCTGAGTCTGCCGAACTGGAAGACTATGCGGAGGACGTGCGTGGCGTCGTGCGCTACCTGCGGTCGCGTGACGATGTGGATGACGATCGGATTGCCGTAGTGGGCCACGGCGAAGGCGCCTGGGTCGCGATGCTGGCCGGCAAACGTGAGAAGCGAATTCGGGCGCTCGTGCTGATGGCAGGTGCCAGTGTCACCGGTTCAGAGCTGCTCCTCGAAGAGCAGCAGAACGTGCTCTCGAACATGGAGCTCTCCGACGAGGAGCGTGAGCAGAAGATGGCACAACAGCTCACGATGCAGCATGCAGTGCTGACCGGTGTGGACTGGGACAAGGTGCCGGAGCCGGTTCGGAAGCGGTCGGACACCCCTTCGTTCCGCAGCGTGCTCGAGTACGATCCGGCAGAAGTGATGAAAGACGTTCAGCAGCCAATCCTGGTGGTGCACGGCGACCTCGATAAGGAGGTCCTCCCCCATCACGCCGACGAGCTCGTGGCTATGGCGCGCGCGCGTGACAAGGGGCGCGGCGCCGCCGCGCTCACCAAGCTCCCTGGGCTGAATCACCTCTTCGTCAAAGCACAGACCGGCGCCGTACAGGAGTACGCGGTTCTGACGGACCGCACGATCAGTCCAGGGCTTCCACGCACCATCAGCGCATGGCTCGGTAAGACTCTGCCTTCCAGCTAGGCGTCAGTGTTCGCCTCGAATGCCACGAGGCGTCGGGCAATCAGTGGATGGTGGTCTCCACGACGTGGATCAGTTGAAAGAACGGCCGGGAGGGACGCCCGGCGGAAACATCCCTCCCGGGATGACTAGACAGGTGGGAAAACAGCTGCGATCTGATCTTCGCAGATCATGCAGTCGGGGTCGAAGGTCGTGGTCTGTGTCGTGACAGATCCCGGCGATATCGGCCCATGGCTTCGCACAACGATGTGAATCTCGGCGCCGAGGCCATGACCTCGAAAGAGCTGATTTGCTGGCGTGGGTCGAGCGTCCGTGCCGATTGGCAGTCTGCCGGCCTCGAGGTCCGCTGTGAAGTTCGCGGTGCCGTCGGCACGCCGTGGCAGATACCGAAGATCCACTTCTCCTGGCGGTCGAATGCCCGGACAAGGTCGAGGACGCGCGGGTCGTGCCGCAGGTACTCCGGCGCGCGACCGCCGAGCACCAGCACCGCTTGATGATCATCCACGCGCACGTCGTCCAACGTCGTGTCGGCGTCTGCGCCGTAGCCAGGACGCTCGACGTACGTGTCCCACCCTTCCTCGAAGTCGTGAATCACGAGGTGCAGCCGTCGCCGGCTCGGTGCTGCGATGACCGGCGCGAGTCCCGCTTCGAGCAGTCGGTGCCGTGCGTAGAGACACTCGTAGCTCTCGCCCGCGTCGCCTGTGACGATCAGAATGGAGGTGGGCACGCCGCGATTCTTTCCGACCCGATGGATTTTCGCAAGAGGCCGTGGCTAATACATTGCACCGGGGCGCATCTCTGTGCAGGTCTCATCGCTGCCGAGAGCGTTGTCAATCACGCGCCGGGTCACTTCTTCGAGGTGCTCCTCGAGCACCGTGAGAAGCTGCTGAAACTCCGGCCAGAGCGTTTGATCGACGAACGACTTCGTGACCTTGACCATCACGGTGGTGCGCCGCTGGCCGTGGTAGCGATAGTGTTTCAAGCCGTAGCGGCGAAGGAGCGCGACGAACAGGGTGCGCGACCAGGTGTCGGGCAGCGAAAACCGGTACTCGATGGGTCGCTCGGTTCGTTCGAACGCGAGGAGACGGGCGCGAATCCGCGCCGCCGCGCTCTCTGCCGCGTGACGCTCGCCGTCCGTCCCGGGCCTGGCGAACAACGCCTCAATCTTGCGCAGCTTTTCGATAAGTTGCTGCTCGTCGTCGTCTGGCTTCCACACCGGTCACCTCCGTTGGCGCTCTTCGCCCATTGTCACAGATCCCTTATCCTGCATTCGTATGGAAGGCTCGAGGGATGAACTCTGGAACGCGAGAGTGGCCTATGCCACTCGCCTCGTCACTGACGGTAGGGGTGTGTCTTTCAATGGCGCCATCGATATCGGATGGCAAGGAGGAGAGCGTGCGACGTTGTGGCAGGGTTGCGGGTGCCGTGTCGGTGGGCATGGTCATGTGGCTGTTCGCGAGCGGCGCGTGGGCACAGGCGGAGTCGGCCACGGAAAAGAAGCGAACGCTGCTGGCTGTATTCGCGCATCCAGACGACGAGACGATGGTGGGACCGCTGCTGGCGCACTACGGCAGCAAGGCTGACACCGATGTGTACCTGGTATTGGCAACCGGCGGTGACCAAGGCGTGACGCCGTTTGCCAAGATACCGGCGGGGAAGAAACTGGCTGCCGTGCGCGGCAAGGAAGCCGAATGCGCCTGCCAGAACCTGGGCATCCACCCGCCGATCATGTTGGGTCTGCCAGATGGCGGGTTGAGCGGGTTCCAGGTGTTGGGCGAATTGGTCTCGAAGATCGAAAAGGTGGTCACCGACGTGCGCCCTGACGCGATCGTGACGTGGGGTCCCGAAGGCGGTTACGGACACGCAGACCATCGTCTCGTGAGCGCCGCCGTGACGCAAATCGTGCAAGCGGGAGAGACGACGACGCTCCTGTACTATGCTGCACTGCCGACAAAAGGTCTCACGTCTGACGTATCCAGCGCCCTGAAGCTTCCCGTGTTCAAGCCGACGGCCGAGAGGTTTCTGAACACCCGCGTACCTTACTCGGAGGAAGACGAAGCCAAGGCACGCGCGGCGCTCGCCTGCCACGAGTCACAGTTCACGCCCGAGACGATGGAGCAATTGAGTGCTCTGGGCCGTCGGGTGAACAACGGTGTGATGTACCTGCGTTCATGGTCGGGCGGAGCCGAACGAGCCGACCTGTTTCAGCCGTAGCGATTGGACACTTCAGGTAAACTACTCACATGTCTGTCTCTCACGAGACGCTGGCCAAACGTCTCTGGACCGCCAACGAGCTCTTCAAGACCGCCTTCGTTCTCAAGAGACTCCAACTGCGCCGGGCGTTCCCTGGCATATCGGACGAGGACCTGACGCGGCGTCTCGGGGCCTGGCTTCGCGAGCGTCCGGGTGCCGAGCATGGCGACGGCGTGGGGCGGGTGATCCCGTGGCCGCGCCGATAGACTCTCCAAACCCGCTGTCAATCCTCGGAGGCGTTGCGGAAGTCCTCAACGAGCTCCATCACGCGTGGGCCCTTATCGGCGGCCTGGCGGTTTCGGTTCGTGTGGAACCGCGAACGACCCGTGACGTTGATATTGCGGTGGCGGTTGCCGACGACGCGGCGGCCGAATCGTTGATTCACGACCTAGTGCTGAGAGGCTACCAGGTCCATGCCGCGCTTGAACAACGAACCTCGGGGCGACTCGCCACGATCCGACTGACACCGTACGGTCAAGATCCGGAAGCGGGAATCGTCGTCGATCTCTTGTTCGCCTCGTCAGGTATTGAGTCCGAGGTGGTCGCCGCGGCTGAAGAGATCGAGATCCAGCAAGGGCTGACAGTACCGGTGGCCCGCGCTGGACATCTCGTCGCGATGAAGCTACTCTCCGCCTCTCCTCAACGTCCAGACGACGCCCGGGATCTCATATTCCTGCTTCGCGATATTTCTCCAGCCGAGCTCAGACGTGCGCGGGACGCTATTGCCCTCGTGGAGCAACGTCGGTACAACCGTGGCACGTCGCTCGGCGCACTTCTCGACGATATCCTTGCCGGACGCGGGATCTAACGGAGGCGTCCTTAGCGGCGGCCCGCCGGTCGTGAAAGGCTGCGAGGCGGCACAAGCTTTGTGCCCAACGTGCCGCGCGGTCAGTTGGGAACGCTGGATCATCGACGGCACTGACAGCAAGCTGTCAGGTTCGCGAGCTCAGCGTCGCGACTGGCCTGTATGGTTTCATGTCCTTCGCGGTGGCGTGGGGACAGCGGGAGATCGGCGGGCGCCTGGCGGTCGGTGCCTCTCCGCTCGCTAGAGTGCGGCTGATACTGCGCGTGGTTTGACACCCCGTGGAGTAGTGGACGTGCAACCCATGACCGGAGCGCTCAGCAGAGCGTCGAGCAAAACGGCCGCGGCACCCACCCTCCTCATGTCGCCCTCCTCGTGAACAGTGACCTCATTGCCATCCGTCACTATTGACGGGAGCGGCGTCAGCAGAACCTGAAGGGCGGATTAAGTCTCTCAATCTTCCCGAGGGAGAGCTGGCGCGCGGCGCGCCAAGCATCATGCCGACCGAACTGACCGTGAAGGGCGGGCCGCTGGTTTAGCGCTTCGGCGGCTGACCGACGATTGATGTCGACTCGAAAAGCTCGGTGGCAGCCTGGCGGAGACCATCGTAGGCTGCGCGGGCGAGTGCACCACCGGTCGACACACGGCGGACGCCAGCCGCGGTCAGCTCCGCGATCGATGGTCCTTTGTCAAGCCGGAGGACGTTGACCGGCATGCCGACGGCAGAAACCACACGCGCGATGTCGTCGAGCTCGGTGAGGCCAGGCGCGTATACGACTTCGGCGCCCGCATCGCGGTAGGCGGTCAGCCGCCTGATGGTGTCATCGAGATCCTGGATCCCGCAGATGTGATTCTCAGCCCTGGCTGTAAGGATGAGCCCGTCACGCCTGGCCGCTGCAGCGGCCGCGCCGACCCGTTCGGTTGCCCGACCGATCGAGTCGATGCGCTTGGCGACCGGATTGAAATCCTCGATCGAGAAGCCTGCAGCGCCCGTGTGCGCCAGGCGCGCCACCGTGTCCGCGATCCCAGCCGTATCCTCGGCAAAGCAGCACTCGGCGTCGACGTTGAGCGGCACGTCGACCGCTTGGGCGAGAGCCGTCGCGTGCTCAATCAGCTCGTCGAGCGTGACGTGGCGGTCGGGTCGCCCAAGGCTCGCCGCGTGGCCCGAGCTCGTGGTGGCCAGCGCCGCAAACCCGAGGGAGGCGAGCAGCTTCGCCGAGCCGATATCCCACGGATTGGGCATCACGAACAGGCCATCACGGTGCAGAGGTACGGCCTCAGCCGTCGCCCAACACGCTGTCGATCGAGATGGTCGCAATGTTCTCGCCGGTGTTCGCGGCGTTCCTGCTCGTGCTCGTCACGTCGTGTGCGAACGTGTCGAACGTGATGCTTGCGCGCGCGATCGCGCGCCACCGTGAAATGGCGGTTCGCCTCGCCATCGGCGCGAGCCGGAGCCGCGTAGTGCGGCAGATGCTGACCGAGGGGCTCTTCATATCTGTCCTTGCAGGCCTTACTGGTCTCGCACTCGCTGCGTTGGGCCTTCGGGTCGCGTGGCTCACGCTGTATAGCACCCTGCCGCCGTCCGTGGCCCCCATCCTGCGCCTGGCCCCACTGACGTTCGACTATCGGGTGTTCCTGTTCGCGCTGGCGGTGTCGGCGTTAGCGACGTTGCTGTTCGCCCTGCTGCCGTCGCTGGAGGCATCACGGCTCTCCCTGACGGATGCACTGCGGGGCCACGGTCGCGCCACGCGCGGTCGATTCAGGCTGCGCAACGCCCTCGTCATCGCGCAAGTGGCCGTGGCGCTCGTCCTCGCCATCACGGCGGTGACGCTCGCGCGGAATGGTGCCGCCGTCGCTGCCATGGACCTCGGCTTCGACACGCAAGGCGTGATCTCGGTGAATGTCCGTGGCGATCCGGACGAGCTGGCACGTCCCCTCGCTGGAGGTCTGTCGGCCGACCCACGAGTAGCCTCGGTTGCCGTCACAAGCGGGAATCCGTTTGTTCAACGCGGCGCGGGACCGGGGGTTTCACATCGACGAGGCACGCTCGGCCGCACGCGTGGTGATCGTCAGCGCTTCCACCGCCAATGCGTTCTGGCCCGGTGAGGATCCGATCGGCAAGACGATCAGAATCGACCCGGCCGAGGGTCGCCCGGTCGACGAGTTTGCCGCGTATCGTGAGGTCACCGTCATCGGCACGGTCCGCGACATCGTCACCGGCATGCTGGTCGCGGGACATGACGCCGGGCACATCTACCTGCCGATAGGTCCGGCCGACGCCCACGCCACGGCAGTCCTCGTTCGGGGTCACACGGATCGCGATCTCGGCCCCGAAACGCTCCAGGAGATCTTCAGCCGAATCGTTCCGAATCCGCAGGTATTCGAGGCATTGCCTCTTGGCGAGGTGCGCGACTTGCAGATGTATCCGCTTCTGGCGGCTTCATGGATTGGATCGCTGCTCGGTGCCGTGGCGCTGGCCCTAAGCGTGACCGGGTTGTACGGTGTGTTGTCGTACGCGCTGAGCCAGCGCAGGAAGGAGATCGGCCTCCGCATGGCGCTGGGCGCAACGGGCGGGGCGGTGGTCGGCCTCGTCTTGAAGCAATCCATACGGCTGGCGGGGATCGGTGCATTCATCGGCCTGGTCGCTGGGTTTGCCGTGATGAAGATCCTGGACGCGAACGTCCCATTCGAGGGCATTTCGCTGCTCGACGTCGGAGCCTTTTCGGCCGGTCTCCTCCTCGTCATGGCGGCGACGGCAGTCGCAGCATATCAGCCCGCGCGGCACGCGACGCGCGTCGATCCGTGCCAGACGCTCCGCTCGGACGCGTAGGTCCTGAATTCTGTGCAGCCGCGGCCTGGGCCGACACAAAAGCTTGTGCTGGACTGTCCCCGCCCGGATCAGGCGAGCACGGGTGCAACTCGACCTCGCCGTTTGACCAGACTCGAATGTCACGGTCTGAACTGTTACCCATGCTCCCGGTCCGGACCCCACTTTTTGCTTGACAGGCTTTTTTCGAGGAGTGCTCCGTAATTGAGACGCCGCGCTAGGACGCCTACTGGAAGCGCATACTGCCCGTCTGGCAACCGTTGTTCGCCAAAGAAGGGTCACGGAGACCCCCAGGCTAATTTCGTGGCACCTGGAAGCGTACACGAGGCCGAGAATGCCGGGGGTTATGATGGTCCATGTCTCTTCACGAATCACGACATGCGACCTCCAACACCTCGATCGGTGAAGCGCGGCCCCAGGCACGGACGCCGGTCTCAGAGGAGGAGATCGAACGCCTCGGCGATGCGATCGCCGAGCTCTCTGCGCGCATTCAGGCCGCGACCTACGAACTGTTGGTCTTGATCCGAGAGTTCGATGAGCGAGCCTGCTGGAACGATGGCGGCTGCCTGTCGTGCGCGCACTGGCTGAGTTGGCGCGCCGGCCTGGATCCCGGCGCCGCCCGCGAGAAGGTGCGCGTGGCGCGTGCCCTGGCGCGGCTGCCGCTGATCAGCGCCGCCATGGAGCGCGGCGAGCTGAGTTACTCGAAGGTCCGCGCCTTGACGAGGATCGCAACGCCCGAGAATGAATCGCGGCTGCTAGGGGCGGTGCAGGGTGGCACCGCGTCGCAGGTCGAGCGGTTGGTGCGCGCCTGGCGCCGCGCCGATCGCTTGGACGAAGCGCGGGAGACCGCCCGGCGGCATCAGCAGCGGTATCTCCAGACCTGGGTCGAGGAGGACGGCACGCTGGTGATTCGCGGCCGGCTCACGCCGGAGCTCGGCGCCGTGGTGCAACGAGCGCTCGAGGCGGCAGGCGATCGGCTGTTTCGCGAGAGCGCGAGCGACCCGCGCGACGATGCCACCGCAGAAGTCACACCCGGCCAACGCCGCGCGGATGCGCTCGGCCTGTTGGCCGAGAGTGCGCTGGCGAGTGACTTGGATCGCGGGACGGCCGGCGATCGCTACCAAGTGGTGCTTCACGTCGACGACGACACGCTGAAAGCAGACGCTGGAGCGACCGCTGAGCAGGTGGTCGCGTCGGACGCGGACCAGGCCGTGCTGGAGCATGTGGACGGCACACACGTTTCCTCGGAAACGTCGCGACGCATGGCGTGCGACGCGTCGACGGTGGTGATGCGGCATGGGCCAGACGGCACGGTGCTCGATGTCGGGCGGAAACGACGATCGATCTCCCCAGCGATCCGGCGGGCGCTCGCGGCCCGCGATCGTCACTGCCAGTTCCCAGGATGTACGGCGCGGCACTGCGACGCGCACCACCTTCATCATTGGTGGTCACGGCGGGGCGACTCGACTGACTAACCTTGCCTTGCTCTGCAAACGCCATCATCGCGCAGTGCACGAAGAAGGCTTCACGCTCACGCGGGCGCCGGATGGAACCGTGGCTGTACGCCGACCCGACGGCCGGCCGCTACCGCCCTGCCCGCGCGCGCCGCGCTGGAAACGCGATAGCAATCACATCCAGCATCCGCTCGCGCCCAACACCGCGCGGCTGGCGGCGGCCGGCATTCGCATCCGCCCCGACACGGCCACCCCTCATTGGTTCGGTGAACGCCTCGACCTGCACTTTGCGCTCGACGTGCTGCGAGATCACCCAGCGTCCGTTGCCTCAGGCATGGGCGTTTCCACTGGGCAGTCCGTGGCGATGTAAGTCATAGAACAAGACGTCAAACGGATGCAGTACTCGGCGTCGACGCCGAACCGTACGTCGACCGCGTGGCCCAGATTCACTCATACCGCAGCGCCTCGATCGGATCGAGTCGAGAGGCGCGGAGGGCGGGCAGCAGACCGCTGACGAGGCCAACGCCCATCAGAATCGCCGTCGAGAGGCCAAGCAATTGCGCAGAGAGCACCAAGTGAATATCGGTGCTGCGCGTCACATCGTCGAAGAGCTCCGCCAGAAAGGGTCGTGGGCTGAACAACCAGACCAGGGCGCCTGAGGCCGCAATGCCAAGCGCCCCGCCCGCTGCCGTGATGACGAGGCCTTCGATCAGGAACTGGAGGAGAATCTCTCTCCTGCGCGCGCCGAGCGCCTTTCGAATCCCAATCTCACGCGTGCGCTCGGTGACGGACACGAACATGATGTTCATGATGCCAACGCCGCCAATCGCGAGTGTGAGCACGCCAATGAACGCCAGCACGACCTTCAGGCCGTTTGAGATGCCGGCGAAGGTGGCGCTGTTCTCGACCGAGTCGTTGATCATGATCGCGCGCTCATCCGCGGGATTGAAGCGGTGCCTGCGACCGATTGTGTCTCTCACCTGGCTGACCGACCTCGACGCGATCGCCAACGTCCACGTAAAGCTTCTCGATGATCCCATTGGCCTTCGATTTGATTTCGACCTGGCCGATGGGCTCCACTTTGCCGGTCGCGACGACCGATTGCACCATCGTGCCGCGCTCGACAGTGGCCAGCAGTGACGAGTCGATCGCCCCCTGAGAGCGGGAGGAGCCCGCCAACGCGAATCCGCCCGCGACCAAGACGAGCGCGCCGACGCCCCACCACCACAACCGCCTGTGCTTCCTTGCCATGCTTCCTCGTGTCCTCGGAATGGGAGGGAGCCCCGAACCTCCTTCGACCTGCTTGCCTGACCGAGGCCTGCCTGTTTGACGGAGCCAATGCCGCAGAGGTTCACCAGCCTTCGCTCGCCTCCGGCGAGCTACGGCTAGGCAGGCCGTGCGAATGCGATAGCGAAGGCGGGCTACGGCTAGGCAAGCCTGTTTCCCGTTTCCCATTCGACTCACCTGACGCCTCGGCGCCCCGTCAGGCTCGCTCATGGCAAGCCGTTGACGAGTCGAATGGCCCTGAGCGAGCGAAGCGAGTCGAAGGGCCGTTTCCTGAATCCCGATTCCTGAATCCCGATTCCTGCCCCCTGGCCCTTATAATCCGGTGGAGATGACCGAGATGTTGGTTCTGGGTGTGCCAAGAGAAACGGCGCCAGGCGAAGACCGGGTGGCGCTCGTCCCGGCGCACGTGCCGCTTCTGACAAAGGTGGGACTTCGCGTGCTGGTCGAAGCGGGAGCGGGCGAGGCGGCCGGATTCAGGGATGAGGAATACACAGCGAAGGGCGCCGAGCTGGCGGCCTCCCGCGCCGACGTCTTTCAGGGCGCTCGAGTGCTCCTCCAAGTGCGAACGCCCGGCGCGAATCCAGAAACGGGCAGCGCCGACCTGCCGCTCTTCGGGTCGGAGCAGGCGGTCATCGGCTTTGCCGATCCGCTGGACGCCGGCGAGAGCACGACAGCGTTGGCTGCGCGGGGGACGACAAGCTTCGCGGTGGAGCTCGTCCCGCGCATCACGCGCGCCCAGAGCATGGACGCACTTTCGTCAATGGCCACGGTCAGCGGGTACAAAGCCGTGGTGCTGGCTGCAAGTGCGCTCACCCGGATGTTCCCGATGCTGACGACGGCAGCGGGAACGCTGGCGCCGGCCCGCGTGCTCGTCATCGGGGCTGGCGTGGCCGGCTTACAGGCCATTGCGGTGGCGCGGCGCCTCGGCGCACGCGTCGAGGGCTACGACGTGCGCCCAGCGGTCAAGGAACAGATCGAGAGCCTGGGGGCGAAATTCGTCGAGCTGCCGCTCGAAGCCGCGGCGCCCGAGGACAAGGGGGGCTATGCGACGGCGCAGGACGAGTCGTTCTACCGGCGCCAACAGGAGCTGATGGCGCGGACTGTGGCCGCAAGCGACGTGGTCATCTCGACGGCCGTCGTACCTGGAAAGCCCGCGCCGGTGCTCGTGACAAAGGATATGGTCTCGGCGATGGCGCCAGGCTCGGTCATCGTCGACTTGGCCGCCGAGCGCGGCGGCAACTGCGAGCTGACCAAGGCGAACGAAACGGTTGTCGTCGAGGGTGTCACGATCCTCGGCCCAACGAACCTACCGGCGACCGTGCCTTATCACGCCAGCCAGATGTACTCGAAGAACCTCGTCACGTTCGTGCAACATCTCGCTCGTGATGGAGCGCTCGTCGTGAATCTCGAGGACGAGATCACGCGCGAGACGCTGCTGACGAGAAACGGTGAGGTCGTGCATCCGCGTGTTCGGGCGCTGCTCGGGTTACCGGACATGGTGGAGACCAAAGGTTAGCGGCCGCCTCGGCGAGGCGGCCCTACCACCGTCCTGGTAGGGCGCGTTCGCCGAACGCGCCGTGCTCGCGAGCTCCAAGGGTTCTCGGTGCTTCCTATGTGGATCTTGGAGACAGCCGACGGCGACGCCCCTGAGCTGACGTTTCGTATCTCCTCTGGAATCCGGACCATCGGTCGCGCTGTTCGGGCAGACTTCGTGATTGATGCGGTCATGGTGTCGCGCCTGCATTGCCGCGTCACGGCGCTCGCGAGCGGCGATCTCGAGGTGGAGGACCTCGACAGCACCAACGGCACGTACGTCAACGACCAGCGCATCCACCGCGCCGTCCTCGCCAGCGGTGATCGGCTGCGCGTCGGCCGCATGGAGCTCAGGTGCCGGAAAGACAGTGACGAGTGACTAGCTGCAGCTCCGCAGCACTGCGGCTGACGATAGACGAACGAGGCACCCGCCTTCAATAGCCGTTAGCCGACGTTGGTTCACCCTCACTCGTCACTCGTCACTCGTCACTCCGTTTCGTCACTCGTCACTGAGAAAAGGATTCGTGAGCCGCTCGCGTCCGATTGTGGTCGACGGTCCATGCCCTGGATGAACGATCGCCTCGTCACCAAACGGGAACAGGACCTCGCGGATGGACCTGATAAGCGTGGCGTAGTCGCCGCCAGGCAGGTCCGTGCGGCCGATCGAGCCGGCAAATAGGGAGTCGCCTGCGAACAGTACCGGAGCTGCAGCTCCTCGGCCACCGACCTGCAAGCACACGCCACCAGGCGAGTGCCCGGGCGTGTGGTGCACGAACAGCTGATATCGCCCGAAGCGCCATGGTCCGGGTCCGTCATAGAACTGATCAACCGGCGGTTGCGGATCCGCCTGGAGACCGAACGCCAGTGCCTGTTGGACGACACGCTCGTAGAGAAACTGATCGTCTCGATGCAACACGACGGGCGCCCCCAGCGCCTGCTTGGCGACGCCGACGCCCGAGATGTGGTCGACGTGCGCGTGGGTGAGCAGGATATAAGCGATGGTGAGACGATGCTGTGCAGCGCAGTCGAGCAACAGCTTCACTTCATCGCCTGGATCGATGATGACGCCCACGTGCGTCTCCTCACACCCGAGGACATAGCCGTTCTTCTGCATTGGGGGAACGGCGCGTGTCTCCAAAATCATGCGTTACTCCCCTACCTAGCCTTTCTTTGGCTGCGAGGGTCGGAGCTCGACACGGCTCGGCAGGCTGCGCGCCGGATGCTCCGCGAGATCGATGATGACCTGGGCCACGTCTTCGGCGGCGAGCTTCCAATCCGCCCCTTCCTCCTCGCGACCGGAGAATCCCGTGCGCACGGAGCCTGGCGCAATCGTCGCCACGCGAATCCCGTCGTAGCGCACTTCCTGCATCAGCGCCGCGGTGAAGGCGTCCAGGCCAGCCTTGCTCGCGCAATAGGCGGCCCCGCCCTTGAAAGCGTTGATGCCCGCCAAGCTGCTGACGTTGATGATCCAACCGCCTCCGCGCCGCCGCAGGTGCGGAATTGCGGCCCGACAGCAGTGAAACACGCCAGTCAGGTTCGTCCCAAGAACAAGGTTCCACTCGTCGGTCGACAGCTTCTCGACGTTACCGAAGCGGCCGACGCCGGCGTTGTTGATCAGGATGTCGAGACCACCAAAGGCTCGGACCGCGGCCTCCACGAGCTGTGCGGCATCATGCGGGCTCTGGACGTCCGCACGCACGGCTTCGACCTGGTCGTCTCCCAGTGTTTGCCGCGCAGCGCGCAGGTGCTCTTCATCCAGCCCGCTGATCACAACGGCAGCGCCACGACGGAGGAACGCCTGCGCCGTGGCGAGACCGATGCCTCGTGACCCACCGGTCACGACCACTACTTTTCCGGATAGAGAAGCTTCATGAGTCATCGTTACAGATTACTTGAGACCTGACGAGATGGCTCATGGCTTCCGCATCCTCCGCCTCCACGGCTCGGAGCTGACCATGGATCGCCGCGACGGTGAACGAGCCGCGCTTCGGGCGCAGGCAGCACGTTACACGCCTCCACTGGTACAATCGCCGTGCGTTATGTCCGTCGCGGTCGTTCTCGGCGCCGGGGACCTGGGTGGCAATCTGGCGCACGCGCTTGCTCGAGGTGACCGATTCCGCGAGATCCGCCTGATCGACAAGGCTGAGCGCTTGGCGGGAGGCAAGGCGCTCGACATCTGTCAGGCTGGCCCGGTCGAGGGCTTTGGTACGCGCGTGAGCGCGGCCGCAGACGAGGCAGCAACTCGCGACGCAGCCGTGGTGGTCCTGGCCGACGCGGCCGGCCCTCCGTCGCGTGAGTGGCAGGGTGAAACGGGGCTGGATCTGCTACGCCGGGTGCTGAGGATCAACGCCGGCGCGCCCATTGTCTGCGCCGGTCCGGCAGCCGCCTGGCTCGTGGAACGCGCTGTGGAAGAGCTGGGTGTTCCGCGCGCAGCAATCGTCGGCTCCGCCCCAGCAGCGCTCGCGGCGGCGGTCGCGATCTCCGTTGGGCTGGAAGCGCACGTCTCCCCGCAACACGTGGAGCTGTGGCTGGCCGGGCGGCCACCTGATCGAGTCGTGGTGGCCTGGGAAGAGGGCTCGATTGGCGGAGACCGGCCCTCATCCGTGCTCGGCGTCAGCGCCCTGGCGCGAATCAAGGCACGCGTGCCGCGTCTCTGGCCCCCTGGCGTTCACGCACTGGCGTCGGCGGGCGCTCGCGTCGCCGAAGCGCTCTTGGATGGAGCCCGCCGCCAATTGACTTGCTTCGCCACGCTGGACGGCGAGGAGAGCACCCGCGGTCGAGTCGCTGCAGTGCCCGTTCGGTTCAGGAAGGGTGCCGTCGCCGAGATCAACCTGCCGGCCTTGAGCCCCGGTGAGCGCATCGCGTTCGACAACGTGTTGGCGAGCCGCCGATGAGCCTCGTTGATGCGCTCGTCGTCCTCGTGCTCATTACCGTCAACGCGCTGTACGTGGCGGCCGAGTTCGCCGCCGTCAGCACCAGACGAAGCCGGATTCGACAACTGGCCGAGGAAGGGCATCGTCTCGCGGTTCATCTGCTTCCGGTGCTCGAAGATCCGCAGCGGCTGGACCGCTACATTGCCACGAGTCAGGTGGGCATTACGCTCTCGAGCCTCGTGCTCGGCGCGTACGGCCAGGCCACGATTGCGGTCGATCTCGCGCCGTACATCGGCGCCTGGCTTGGTCTCAGCGCCTCGGCAGCGTGGTCGGTCTCCTCGGTCGGTGTGCTCCTCGTGCTCACCGCGCTGCAGGTTCTGCTCGGCGAGCTGATGCCGAAGTCGATAGCGCTGCAATACCCAATGCCGCTCGCCCTCGCAACGTACTGGCCGATGCGTTGGACCCTGGCGACGCTCGGCTGGTTCATCAACTTCCTGAACGGTAGCGCCCTGCTGCTCCTGAAGTTGCTGCGGAGACCCGACGCCGGGCACCGCCATATCCACTCGCCTGAAGAGATCGAGCTGCTGATTGCCGACAGCCGAGACGGCGGTCTTCTGGAGCCTGACGAGCATGTCCGCCTGCAGCGCGCGCTGCGTTTCAGCCTGCGCACGGCGCGCCAGCTGATGATCCCGCGCGAGCAGGTGAGCGCGCTCGACATCCGGACGCCGATTCACGACGTGTACGCACGCGCGATGGCGAGCCCTTACACGCGGTTTCCGGTGTTCGAGGGATCACTGGACCACGTCATCGGCATCCTCAACTCGAAGCCGCTGCTTCTGAGGCGACTGGCGGGAAACGCGGTGAGCGATCTCCGGGATGTCTTGCGCCCGCCGCTGTTCGTGAACGAGCGACTGACCGGTGATCGGCTCGTGGCGCTCTTACGCGAGCGGCGAACGCACCAAGCGATCGTCCAGGACGGGTCTGGACAGGTCGTCGGCATCGTGTCACTCGAAGACCTGTTGAGAGAGCTACTGACGCCAGCTCAAGGCTCAGCGTCCAGGCGATATGCATAACCGTTCATGCTGATAGCGCTCTTGATCATCATCTCGCTCGTCGTTTTGAACGGCCTGTTCGTTGCCGCGGAGTTCGCAATCGTGGGCGCGCCGCGCGCCGCCATCGAACGGCGCGCCCTCGCGGGGGAACGGCTCGCCCAAGTGGTGCACCGCGTGCTCGAGGTCCCACGGCGCCAGGATCGCTACATCGCGACGGCGCAGCTCGGGATCACCGTGGCCAGCCTCGGCCTCGGCATGTACGGCGAGCACGTGCTCGCCGACTGGATCCTGCGTCAGCTCGCGGACAGCGGCACAGCGCACTACATCGGCGCGCATTCCGTGGCGAGCGCCATTGCCGTATCGGCGCTCACCTACCTTCACATTGTCGTGGGCGAAATGGTGCCGAAGTCGATTGCGCTGCAGCGGGCCGAGCACACGGTGCTTTGGATTACTCCGCACATCTTGTGGATGCAGTATGCCTGTTATCCAATCGTCTTCGGGCTGAACGGTCTTGGCAATCTGCTCCTCAAAGCGCTGGGCCTCCAGCGTCAGGAGGGCACGCGGGAGCACCTCTACTCGCCCGAGGAGCTGGAGCTCGTCGTGCGCGAGAGCGAGGCGGGCGGGTTGCTGCGAGCCGAATCGGGCCGGATCCTTCGAGAGCTCTTCGACTTTGGGGAGCTCACGGCACGAGAAGTCATGACGCCCCGTGTGCAGATCGCCGGCCTGCCGCTGGGAGCCGACGGGTCGGCCATGAGAGCCCTCGTGGCGGAGCGCCCCTACAGTCGATATCCGGTCTACGGCGAGGACCTGGACCAGATCATCGGCATGGTGCACGTCAAGGATCTGATCGCCGCGTGCGAGGACGGCAGGGTGCTCGCAGCAGACATCGTTCACGCGATGCCGTACGTGCCGGAAACAGCGGCCCTGGGCAGCGTCATCGACATGCTCCGCAAGGAAGAGACCCACATGGCCATCGTCATCGACGAGCATGGAGGGACCGCGGGTGTGGTCACGCTCTCGGATCTCTTCGATGAAGTGATCGGAGAGATCGACGAAGCAGGCCCGGCACGGCCCAGTATCTCGCGCGACTACCTCGGCCGCCTCCACGTGAAAGGAACCGTGCGCGTCGAGGAGGTGGGCGAGCAGCTCGGAGTCGCGCTCGAACATCCCGACGTCGACAGCGTCAGCGGCCTAGTCTTGACACTGCTCGGGCGCCCTCCGCGTATCGGCGACCGCGTCGACTACGAAGGGGTTCACTTCGAGGTCACAGCCACAGAAGGTCACGGGGTCAGCGAGTGCATTGTGGCGTTGGGTAGTCCAACCACGAAGGCACCAAGGTAAACACCGAAGAGCACGAAGGCTAAACCACGAAGAACTTCGTGTCTTCGTGGTGGTTAGGCGGCGCGATGCAACGTAAGCCCGCTCTCGAAGTCGCCCAAGCGCTCTCGGAGGATCAACCGGCCCCGGTGAAGGCGCGATTTCAACGTCTGCGTATTCACACGAAGCACGCGGCTTGCCTCCTCGGTAGACAGGCCGTGAACATCGCGCAGAATGACGGGTCGCCTGTATATGGGTGGTAAATCGCGGATCGCTACCCGCAAGCGGTCCCGGAGCTCGCGACGGAGCACGGCTTCGTCACCCAGCGCCGACCAATCCGTTGCCTCCAGCAGCCTGGTCTTTCCCTGTTGACGATCGTCGGGGAGCTCGGCCGAGACTTCAGCCGGGCGTGCGAACTTGCCGTTCCTGAGGCGCGACATCGCCGTGTTGTACGTGATGCGATAAATCCAGGATGAGAGCGCAGCATCGCCTCGGAAGGCGCGGATCTTACGAAAGACCTTCAACAGCACGTCTTGAGCAATCTCTTCTGCATCTTCATGATTCTTCGTATAACGAAGCGCCAGTTGATAGATTCTGGCACCATACGTGTCCGCAAGCTCGGCTACGGCCGTCCCATCCTCTGCCCGGAGCCGACCGACCAGCGTCTTTTCGGACTGCGACTTGTCCCTCATGATGCCTCCAAACTAGGAGAACACCGGAGGAGCCTTATTTATTCCCAGGGGCGAGGGGAGGGGCGAGGGACGAGGTTCGAGGGAGGAGGTCCGAACTTCGAAGCGGTCGAACACGTCGCAGAAATGCCGAACACACGAGTCCTCGATCTCGGCCATAGGGAGGGGGCCGGCCAGGAGCTCGAGGGAAGTCACGCCGTGGTCGGCGATGCCACAGGGAACGATGAGGTCGAAATAGTCGAGGTTGGTTGAGACGTTGAGTGCGAAGCCGTGGCTCGTCACCCAGCGGGAAATCCGAACGCCGATGGCCGCCAGTTTTCGTTGGGCGACCCACACGCCGGTCAGGCCAGCCAACCGCCCGGCGCGGACGCCGAAATCCGCCGCCGTACGGATGAGCACTTCCTCGAGGTCTCGCACATAGCGATGCACATCTTGTCGATCCGGCTTGAGATCGATCACCGGATAGCCCACGAGCTGGCCCGGCCCGTGATAGGTCACGTCGCCACCACGCCCGGCGTCGTAGACGGCCACGCCCCGCGCCGCCAGCTCCCGATCCGAGGCAATGATGTGCGCCCGTGAGTTGCGCGCCTTCACGCCCAGCGTGATGACGTGCTGATGTTGCAAGAGGAGCAGCGTGTCCGGTGCGATGCCGGCACGCCGATCCGCGGCAAGCTGCGCCTGGAGCGAGACGCCTTCCTCGTAGGTGATGACGCCGAGGCGTTGAATGTCGAGAGGCGACATCGAAGTCAGGCTAACACAGCGCCCCGGTGGGCGCGTGCGAAGAAGAGAATGCGTCGGCCGCCGGCCAGGGGCTGGCGGGCCAGAACCTCGAAGCGTGCCGCCAGTGCCTGCTCGAACGTGGGAAGGTCGTAGTCGGCATGTTGCGCCGGGTCCTTGAAGCGGAGCAACCGTTCCACCATCGGGTCGGCGCGGCTGACGAACTCAATCACGAGGTGTGGCGTGAGCGCTGCCAGCCAATTCAAGACGGCCGTGAGCGGGATGTTTGCGCCAATGACAAGGTGGTGCAGCAGCGCGAGCGCGAGCACCAACTCTGGCCGGCCCCGGTGTTCGAGGCGCCAGCGCTCTTCACCGCTCCATCCCTGGCTGGGCGAAGGGTCGGCAAGGTTGCCGACGAGCGGCAGCACATTGTCAACGCCACGCCGCCGGAGATCGGTGAACATCCGGTCCACCACGACGCGATCGGCATCGATGGCCAAGACGTAACGCGCGCACTCTGCCGCGATCCGTG
The DNA here is from genome assembly GCA_009377605.1 of Luteitalea sp. Classification (NCBI taxonomy): domain Bacteria; kingdom Pseudomonadati; phylum Acidobacteriota; class Vicinamibacteria; order Vicinamibacterales; family Vicinamibacteraceae; genus Luteitalea; species Luteitalea sp. The sequence goes on along the minus strand of WHTT01000009.1, from coordinate 59,490 downwards.
CATAGACGCCCTGATTGGCACCCAAGTCCCAGACCAGCCCCCAGGGCCGCCCAGCAAGGGCTTGGTGGACGAACTGCTGCTTGGCCGCCTGGTCGCGATCGTCGTACCCGGGTGCCTCCGCATAGCCCGCCCACGCGCTCCGCGTCGCAGGGGGCGCCAGGCGATCCACGAGCCGCTGCAACTTTCTCACGTTTGCTTGGATGAGCGCCTTGCCGAACCCGCCCGCGGCGATCTCGGTGCGCAACGTGCGAGGCGCCGCCGCATAGCGCCGCTGGCTCAGTGCGTGCAGATGCACATGGCTGAAGACGCCCGGCCTCAGGAGGCAGCGCCCCCCGAGCAGTCGACGCATCTCCTCCGCCGGAATGCCATCGATACGGCCGCGCAGCCAAGGCTGGAAGGGAACGCCGCGGTAGGCCTCCAGAAAGAGCGGGTAGAGGCAGAGCTCACAGAATTGTCGATAGCCAACCCATGGCTCGCCTGCGCGGAGTGGCGTGAACGACAGAACATCGAGGAAGACCGGCTGCACGCCCCGCCACTGGACGTTGTAGGCCGTGCCATCTTTGAGCACGAGATCCTCCTCCAGCGCCGCGGCGAGCAGATCGAGCTGCAGACGCGCCGCGCCGCGGAGCATCTCGAAGCTCCACTCGTAGGGATAGGAAATGAACGGAATGCGCTCGTGACGCAGGACGAGATGCCAGTCGTTGCCGAGATCCTGCGGGGCATCGACCCGGGTGGTGGCAACGACCTGTCCCCCTGCGAGGGCGCGCCGCCAAAAGTCCGTGCGCTCGATGCTCGCCCAGTCCGCGGCCGCACGCGCAGACAGCGCGCGGAACACCTCTCCGCTGTGATAGAAGACTCGAGCGCTCGCGTCGCGAAAGGACCCCGGCTCGAACTCAACGCCCATCGTCGACCGGCACGCTCTCCAGGTCGTTCGACGCAGGCGGCCGCTCGCCGGGCTGGGTGCCACGGATCCGCGCGACCACGCGGTGCCAGAGCAGCCGCGCGGCGACGGCTAATCCCGCGAGCCCCCCGAGGACGATCTGGAGGACCAGGCTTCCCGCGGAAGGATCGATGTAGGCAATCGGGGCCAGCGGGACATGCTCGAACATGTCACAGGATTGTAACGTCCTTCGTGGCCAAGCGAAAGCTCAACGTGAAAAAGGGGACAGCCCCCATTTTACGAACCGCGTAAGAAGGTCCCGGTTCCTCTCTGTTCATTCATCAGAAGGAAGAGCTGCGGACCTTCTTACGCGGTTCGTAAAATGGGGGCTGTCCCCTTTTTCACGTCTCGAACTGCTCGATGGTCTGTTTCACGAGCTGCATGAACTGGTCGGCGGCTGCGCCGTCGATGAGGCGGTGGTCGTAGCCCAGTGTCAAATACCCCCGCTGACGGATGGCAATGGCGTCGTCAATGACGGCCACGCGCTTCTCAATGGCGCCGACGCCCAGAATGGCCACCTGCGGCTGGTTGATGATCGGCATGCCAAAAAGGGTGCCGAACGTGCCAGGGTTCGTGATTGTGAACGTACCGCCCTGCACCTCCTCGGGCTTCAGCCGTTTGTTGCGCGCGCGTGCCGCCAAGTCTTGAATCGCGCGGCTCAAGCCCAGCAAGTTCTTCTCGTCTGCGTGAGGGACCACGGGCACGACGAGCCCCCAGTCGAGGGCAACCGCGATTCCGAGGTTAATCGCTTTCTTGTACACGATCTTGTCGCCATCCAGAGAGGTGTTGAGAATCGGCATCGTGCGAAGTGCGTCGACGATGGCTTTGGCGATGAACGAGAGAAACGTGAGCTTTGTGCCCGTGCGCTCGTACTCCGCTCTACGCTCCTCGCGAATCCGCGCGACGCGCGTGAAGTCCACCTCGAACACGGAGTGCACGTGTGCCGACGTGCGACGGCTCACGATCATGTGGTCGGCGATCTTCTTGCGCATGACGGACATCGGCACGATCTCGACCGCTTCGCCTGGCGCGTATGCGGAAACGTGCGGCAGCGCGCCACCCGCCGCGGCAACCGCCGGCAGTCTTTGTCGTTCGTCGATGAACTTCAGGATGTCTGCCTTCGTGACACGGCCATTGATTCCGGTGCCGGAGATTTGTGCGATCTCGACGTTGTGTTCTCGCGCGATCTTCCGCACGAGCGGGGATGACTTCCGCCGACGCAAACCTTCACGCTCGGCCTCGGGCGAGACCGGCTCGTCCCTCGACGGTCGGCGAGCGTCTTCAACGAGGGGGAGCGGCTTGGCCTCCTGCGCGGGCGCTGGCGCCTGCTCCACTGCTGCTCGATCGCCGTCGTTCCCGACAACCTGCTCCTCAGCGCCGTTGATTACACCCACAACCGTGTCAACCGGCACCGTCTCACCTTCCTTCACGCGGATCTGCGCGAGGACGCCGGCCACGGGCGACGGAATCTCCGCATCCACCTTGTCGGTCGAGATCTCGAAGAGCGGCTCGTCGCGGTCAACGGAGTCGCCGAGCTGTTTGATCCAACGCGTGACCGTCCCTTCCGCGACGGACTCGCCCATCTGGGGCATGACAACGTTTGTTGGCATCTTGGACCTCGCGACACAGGTAGGGCGCGTCAGCCTCCCGCGCCGTCACGGCCGCCTCGGCGAGGCGGCCCTACCTAGTATTCCACCAATTCTCTTACGGCGGCCGCCACCTTGGCCGCGTTTGGCATGAAGGCCTGCTCCAGCGGCGGGCTGTATGGGACTGGTGTGTCGAGCGAGGCAAGCCGCTTGACGGGCGCGTCCAGGAGCTCAAAGCCCTCGTCTGCAACAATGGCGGCGAGCTCGCCGCCAATGCCGCCCGTCAGCGGTGCCTCGTGCACCACGAGGATGCGACTTGTCTTGGCCACTGACGTGAGAACCGTCTCGCGATCGAGTGGCGCGAGTGTTCGCAGATCCAATACCTCGATTTCGATCCCGTCGCGCGCCAGCTCGGTCGCCGCATCGAGCACATGCTGCACCATGGCGCCAAACGTGACAACGCTGGCGTCGCGTCCCTCTCGCCGGACCGACGCGCGGCCGAGCGGCACGACGTAGTCGGCGTCGGGAACTTCATCTTTGACGCGTCTATAGAGATACTTGTGCTCGAAGAACAGCACCGGATCGTCGTCACGTATCGCTGCTTTGAGCAATCCCTTTGCGTCGTAGGCGGTGGCGGGCTCGACGATCTTGAGACCTGGCGTGTTCAAGAACGACGCTTCGGGGTTTCCCGAGTGAAACGGCCCGCCGCTGACACCTCCGCCGCACGGCCCCCGCACGACCAGCGGCACGCCCACGCCCGAGCGATATCGGCTCTTCGCAGCAAAGTTCGTCAGCATGTCGAAGGCACCCGCAATGAAGTCGATGAACTGCATTTCCACGACGGGACGCATGCCCATGTAGGCGGCGCCTATCGCGGCGCCGACGATGGCCGCTTCCGAGAGCGGGCTGTCGATGACGCGGTCGGGGCCGAAGCGATCGAGGAGGCCCTCGGTGACCTTGAAGGCGCCGCCGTAGATACCAATATCCTCGCCGAGAAGAAAGACGCGGTCGTCGCGGGCCATCTCTTCGGCCAGCGCCTGCCTGAGCGCCTCGACGTACGTGATGATTGGCATGATCGGACTTTTGAGTTCTTGCGGACCGCCTCGCCGAGGCGGCCATGACAGCGCGGGAGGCTGACGCGCCCTACCATCGCTGAGGGATCAGTTCAAAACTCACAACTCCCTAAACGGCGAGCGGACGAGCTCGACGCGGCGACCTGGGAACGGATGCGTGCCCGCGTACAGATCCCGTGTCACATCAGCCGGGTCCGGCCTTGGTTGCGCGAGTGCGTCGTTCGCCTCCGCTTCCGCAAAGCTCCGTGTCCGACGATCGATCTCGTGGAGATCGGTATCTGTGGCAAGGCTCAATTCCACGAGCAAGGTGCGGAGCTTCGCGATGGGATCGCGCGTCGTCCATTGTTCGAGCATCGCCTTCGGAACGTATCGCATGTCATCGTGCTCCGCATGACCGCGCATCCGCATCGTGTCAACACCGATGAGCGTCGCGCCTTCGCCACGACGACCACGATCGACCGCACGCTTCGTGGCTTCGTAGACGGCAATCATGTCGTTGCCGTCCACCATCTCGTGTGCGACGCCGTAAGCCTCGGCGCGCTGGTCGATTCGCTCGATGGCCATTTGGCGCGCAATGGGCGTCGAGTAGGCGAACTTGTTGTCCTCGGCAATCACGACGAGCGGGAGCCGCTGGACGGCGGCAAAGTTCATGCCTTCGTGAAATGCGCCGGTGCTCGTGCCGCCGTCGCCGATATAGGTCAGCGCCACCAGCCGTCGCTGTTGCATGCGTCCTCCCAACAGCGCGCCGGCAACCACCGGGATGAGATCACCGAGCATACTGATCGGTCCGATGATGGTTGGCTCACCGCTCGCCGCCGGCGGGATGTGGGAAAAGTGCAGGTTGAGGTCTCGGCCGCGGCTCGGCGACGCTCCCCTGGCCATGTATTGGGCGAAGATATCTCGCGGTCGTACGCCGCGCGCGAGGAGGGAGCCGAGATTGCGAATGAGTGGCCCAATGATGTCACTCGGCTCGAGGGCGAGGGCGGACGCCACCGACTCGCCCTCCTGACCGAGACTCCGATACAATCCGCCGACGACTTGGTTGGTGCGGTAGAGGATCGCGAGCCGCTCTTCGACATCGCGCGTCAGCCGCGCATAGTAGTAAAGCTCGAGCAGCGTCGTTCGGTCTAGCATGCTCAAAGGGGTCAAGGGATCTAGGGCTCAAGGAATCCAGGGTCGAGGGAGAAGCCATAGGTGGCCCTGTCGCCTGCTCCCTTGATCCCTTGACTCCTTGATCCCTTGATCCCTACATATGTATGGCCGCGCCGTGCGCTGCATGAGCCGCCTCCCCCACAGCCTCCGACATCGTGGGATGTGCGTGTATGGTGCGGAGCAGCTCCTCAACCGTGCACTCGAGACGCAACGCCATCGTCGCTTCGGCCACCAGCTCTGTGGCTCGCGGGCCAATCATGTGCACGCCCAGGATCTCGTCGTACTTCTTCTCGGCGACGATCTTGACAAACCCTTCCGTCTCGCCCGCAATCTTCGCGCGGCCGAGCACGCCAAACGGAAACGTGCCCACGACCACGTCGTAGTTGCGTGCGTGCGCCTCTTCCTCGGTCAAGCCGACGCTTCCAATCTCTGGATCGCAGTAGGTGCACGCCGGGACGTGATCGTAGTTGATTGGCCGCGTCTCCCGTCCGGCCGCGCGCTCCGCTGCAACGATCCCCTCCGCGGATGAAAGGTGCGCGAGCTGCGGATGCGCTTGGCCATCGCCCAGCGTAATCACGTCGCCGACGGCAGAAATGCCGGCAGCGCTCGTGCGAAACAGCTGATCCACCTTGATGTAGCCACGGTCGAACGCGAGCCCCACGTCTTCGGCACCGAGCCCCTTCGTCACCGGACCGCGGCCCGTCGCGACGAGCAGGTAGTCGGCAACAATCTTCGTGCTCTTGCCGTCGGAGAGCGTCGCGTCGATCTGCACGGCGCTTGCCTTGACCGCTGCCGCCGTGACTTTTGTACCGGTGAGCACCTTGATCCGTTGCTTCTTGAAGCTCTTCTCGAGCTCCGCCGATACCGCCGCATCCTCGGCCGGCACGAGGCGAGGGAGCAGCTCGACGAGCGTGACCTCACTACCGAACCGGCTGAAGATCGAGGCGAATTCCACACCCACCGCGCCGCTGCCCAACACGACGATCGACTTCGGCACTTCGCGGAGGTTCATGGCCTCGTCACTCGTGATGATGCGCGTGCGATCGATCTCGATCCCGGGAACGCTCCGCGGCTCGGAGCCCGTGGCGACAATGATCTCTTGACCAACGATCTTCTGCGTCTGCCCCTTCTCGTCGGCCACCTCTACCTGACCATCGCCCAACAGTCGGCCGCTCCCCTTGACCCATTCGACCCCATTCTTCTTGAAGAGATAGCCGATGCCACTCGTCAGCCCCTTGACGATCTTGGCCTTCCGGGCGTGCACGCGTGTCATATCGATGCCGACGGCGGCTTCGCCCAGCGTCAGCCCCCATTCCTTGGCATCCCGAGCAATCTTCAGGGCGTGCGCATGCTCCAGCAACGCCTTTGTCGGAATACAGCCCCAATTGAGGCAGGTCCCACCAAGCACCGGCTCTCTCTCGATGCAGGCGGTCTTGAGGCCGAGCTGCGCGGCGCGGATGGCCGCCACATAGCCGCCCGTGCCAGAGCCAATCACGACGACATCGAACTCGTTCGCCAAAAGATAGCTCCCATTGCTGAAAGGTTGAGACTACAGTGAAAGGGTCATGGGTCACTAGGGTGTTACCCCTGCTTGACGCCCCACGTATCATACCCAGAGGCTGAGGGATTACAATACGAGCCCACCTTCCGGCGCGGTCCAGATGCCAATCGAGCCCAAAGTTCTCCTGATCGTCGATGACGATGAGGGGATGCGCGATACGCTGACGGCGATCCTCAAGCGCGACTACACGGTGCGGACGGCGGCGTCTGCCGAAGCAGGCCTCGAGGTCCTCCGGGCGGTCAACGTGCATCTCATGCTGCTCGACGTCCGACTGCCCGGGATGAGCGGTCTGGATCTGCTCCGTATCGTCCGCGAGCAGTACTCGATGGTCGAGGCCATCGTGATCTCGGCCATCAGCGAGGTCGAGACCGCCGTGCAGGCGATGAAGTTGGGCGCCTACCACTACATCACGAAGGAGTTCGAGTACGATGCGCTGCGGTCGTTGATGCGCCACGCGAGTGAGCGGCAGGACCTCAACCGCCGTGTCCTCACGCTGACGGCGCAAGTGGCCGAGCAGCAGGACGAGCGTGAGTTCATCATCGGTCCGAGCCCGAACAGCCGAGCGGTCCTTGAGCTGGCGGCCAAGGTTGCCGGTCTCTCCGCCACGGTCTTGGTGACGGGAGAGAGTGGTACCGGCAAGGAATTGCTGGCGCGCAGGGTTCATCGCGACTCGGCCCAGCGCGACGGTCCGTTCATTCCGGTCAATCTCGCCGCCATCCCAACCGAGCTGGTCGAGAGCACGCTCTTCGGCCATGAGCGCGGCGCCTTCACCGGTGCCGTTCGCCAGCAGATGGGCAAGTTCGAGATGGCGGCGGGCGGTACGCTCTTCCTCGACGAGATTGGCGACCTCCGCGTGGAACTGCAGGCCAAGCTGCTCCGCGCGTTACAGGAAGGAGAGATCGAGCGGGTTGGCGGAACCAAGCCGATCAAGACGCAGTTCCGGCTGGTGGTGGCCACCAATATCGACCTCGAGCGAGCCGTCAGGGAAGGTCGCTTCCGTGAAGATCTCTACTATCGCATCAACGTCGTGCCGGTTCGATTGCCGCCGCTGCGCGAGCGCGCCGAGGATGTGCCGGTGCTCGCCGAAGTGTTCCTGCGCCGATATGCGGCGCGCTTCCGCAAGCCGATCACAGGCCTGTCGCCCGGCGCGCTCGAGATCCTCAAGGGCTACTACTGGCCGGGCAACATTCGAGAGCTGCAGAATCTCATCGAACGGCTCGTGGCGACGAGCGACGCTCTGGTGCTCACCGAGGGCGATGTCCCCATCGAGCTCCATCTCTCGCAGCTCGGCACACGTCCTGGTCGCAGCGACAGTCTCCTCGATGACGCACTCAGCACCTTCGAGCGCAGCTTCCTGCTCAAGTCGCTCGAGCGGTGCGAGTGGAACATCACGGCTACGGCGCGGTATCTCGGCATTCCACTCAGCACGCTGAAGTTCAAGCTCGGTCGCCTGGACGTGTATCGACTGGCGCGGCGACTTCGCGAGTCATGAGAGGCCCGAGACTGCACCGCGCAGGCTCTAGGGTCGACAGCCACAGCCCCGCGACCCAACCTCCCGGCCGTCGACCAACTGTCAGATTTCAGGATTCTCAAGAGGCGCCGTCGTCGTGTACTATGTTCTTCTCCTCCCTTTCTTAGTGTCATTCCCCTACATTTCTTAATACAGACGAGGTATGGGTTTTCGCCTGATCATCTCGGGACGTAGTTGTATGTACTATGGACCACTTAAGTATTAAACCTCCTCTTCACCCCGAAAATACGAGCGTTTTTCTTGCTTGCTGGCTGGCATGAAGCGTCGCCCTTCAGGTATGTTGTAGCGGCTGATGCTTGTGACGATCCCGCTCGTCAACGAGTTGGAGCGGCGCTTGCAACGGTCAGCAGATCTCATCGAGCGGCCTCGAAGCTGCTCATGGTTTTCGTGCGAGATGTTAGCCGATGCTCGTTCGGGCTAGACGCGAAGCGACCCGAGCAGGCACTTGGATTTTGCTGTCGAGCTCGTCTCCTAGCGCTCGACCTTTTCTCGTCCTATCGAGTGACTAGCTCGGCTCACGCCGGTGAGTCGAGCGGCCGGCCAGCTACCCGATGCGCACGCGCGTCAGAGCGTGGGTGTCGCCCACGTGCTCGTGTCGAGCACTCCACGCTCCGCGGTTCTGAATCTACACCCTAGGGGAGGAGTTTGCTATGCAAGCGTCGCTTTTCAATGTTCGCGTCCCGCTGCCGGACCGGGGAGAAGTGTTTCTCATGAACACGCTCACCGACGCGCAGCTGATCGTCTCGGAAGATGTCGCGACGTTGTTGGATCGGCTGGATGGAAGCAGGGGGCCGGCCGATCTCGAGACCGAGGAGCGCGAGGCTGTGGAGACGTTACAGGCGCATGGCTTCGTGGCGCCCAGCCGGGAGCAGGAGCGCCTGCAGCTCGAGCGCTTCTTTCGGGACGTCCGAGAGGACACGAGCGAGCTGCGAGTCACGGTGCTCACGACGCTGCAGTGTAACTTCGCGTGTGACTATTGCATCCAGGGCGACCATGGCGATTACAACGCCAAGGCGACGAAGATGTCTCTGCAGACCGCTGACCGTGTGGTGGCCTGGTGCGAGAAGAAGATCGACGCCTTGCAACCGAAACGGCTCGTGCTGACGTTCTTTGGTGGCGAGCCGTTGATCAATCTGCCGGTCTTGTATCACCTCGCCGAGCGGGTTTGGGAGGTCTCACAAGCGCGCGGCGTCACACTCGTGATCAATATGATTACGAACGGATTGCTGCTCACGCCGGAGGTCGTCGATCGTCTCCTGCCGTACGGCTTCAACGGCGTGAAGGTCACGCTCGACGGTGACCGTGAGACGCACAATCGGATGCGGCCGTTGCGTGGCGGGCAAGGCACGTTCGACAAGATCATCCACAACCTCCGTCAGATCTCAGGGAAGTGCGCCATCGCCATCGGCGGCAACTTCGACGCCGACACGGTCGAGAGCTACCCTGCCCTCCTCGACTTCCTCCGCGCGCAGGACTTCGCCGACGGGCTCGTCAAGGTCAATTTCAAGCCAGTGATTCGCGACCAGAGTACCAGCCAAACGGCATCCGTCGTCCGGCAGCCGGACGGCCGCCACATGATTCCGCTGGCAGTGGTCGATGGTCAAGGCAAGCCGCTGGGCGGCACCTGCATGACGTCGGTGGGCGCTGCGACCAGCTCGCCGTGCGATAGCTGTCATTTCGTGGATGAGCAGTTGTCATTCTTACGTGAGGAAACGAAGAAGCGAGGTTTCCCCACGCCCGACGGTGTGCACATGGGTCCATGCGAGCTGCACAAACGGCACGCGTACACGATTGGCCCCGACGGCGAGTTATACGCCTGTCCTGGGTTCACGGGTGATCCCACGCTGTCAGTCGGCGATGTCGATGACAAGCAGCGGCCTTCGCAAACGGCCGCAGCGGCACGGTTCGAGCAACACGCCCCGTGGAAGGCGTGCGGCGATTGCTCGTTCATTCCTGTGTGCGGAGGCGGCTGCTCGGTCGCGGCGCACACGGAGCTGGGTGACATGCACGCGCCCTCATGTCACAAGAGCAGTATGGAAACGGCGCTGGTCTCGCTCGCGCAGGAAGCCGCGAGTGGTGTGTGAAGGAGATTGATGATGAAGGTCAAGATTCACGTGGTTCGCAGCGGCAATATCGCTCCATCAAGCAATAACTGTCCTTGGTACGTCGATTTCATGCCTAGCTCCTCTAAAAAGTAAGCAACAGTGCCAACTCGTGGGTGCCATCGTGGGGCCCACAGGTGAAGGAGGTTCTCGTGAAGATCAGAATCGCCGCTCGCAATAACGACGAAGGTCGCGTTCAGGGCAAGGTCTCTCCGTGGCTCGTCGACGTCCCTGATGTGCCACCAACAGGACCTCACAAGTAGCACGTAGAAATTGTGCGTGCGACGCGCGGTGCGCCTGAGAGAGCTTTCTTGAGGGACGCGCGCGCCACGCTCTCGAGAATCGCGAATAACGCGCAAGGGAGATTTAGATGAAGGCAAAAATTACCGTCGTCCGCAGTGGCAACATCGCTCCGTCGAGCAACAACTGCCCCTGGTACGTCGATTTCATGCCGACGGCGCCGAAGAAGTAGGCCCAGGCTTCTAGCTGGGTGAACGTCCCTGCTGTCGTTCACAGCAGACGAAGGAGGTTCGTCATGAAGATCAGAATCGTCGCACGCGACAACGATGAAGGTCGCGTTCAGGGCAAGATCTCTCCGTGGCTCGTCGACGTGCCCGACGTGCCGCCCCTGGGGCCTCAAAAGCAGGCGTAGGCCCCCGTGTCCGCTCGTGAACATGCAGCCGGGGACCAGGGGCCCGGCTGCTCTCGGCCGCGCTGGGCTCCATCCGGCAAGTCGCGGTAACATGAGCACTACGGATGCCCTGGTGAAGCAACCGGCACTCTCGCGCGCAACGGCCGAGTCGGCCCCCGAGGCAGTTCGGCTGTCCGGCCGACCGGTAACAAGTGTGTGTAATCGGCGCTCCTGGATTCGCCGAGGGAATGGGTGTGTGCTCGGCGCCCTGACCGCGGCTGCATTCGTAGTGACACTCGCGAGCGCCTGCAGCTCTCAAAGCCGTGGTGCTGCGACGTCGGACGGTCCTGTGACACTGCGAATCGGCTACGCCGCCCCGCAGCCGGCTGAGAAGGCGGACGGCCGCGTCGGCTTGGAGGCCGTCCTCAGTTTTCTGTCCGAAGCCCGACTCGTCACGCCGACCCGAGCCGGTGAGGTGGAACCTGGGCTGGCGGAGCGCTGGCAAACGTCTGGCGACGGCCGCACGTGGCACTTCTGGTTGCGGCCAGACCTTCGGTTCCACAGTGGCACGCTGCTCACCGCCGACACCCTCGCGAGAGTCCTTTCCGAGGCCTTGGAGGGGCCCCGCCAAACGCTCTATCCCGGCTTACGGGATATTGTGTCCATTGAAGCAGCGAGCAACACAGAGCTCGTGATCCGCCTTCGCGCGCCCTCGTGGCTCCTCCTGGAGGCGCTCAGCCTGCACAACATCAGCGATACGAGCGTCGAGCGCCGTGCCGGCCCCTTCATGATTGGGCCGCGACAAGGTAGGGAAGCGACGCTGCTCGCCTTCGAGGAGTACTACGGCCGTCGACCGGCCATCGACCGCATCACATTGCGTGGGTATGCGCGCCCACGCGCGGCCTGGGCAGCGCTCCTCCGCGGCGACATTGATTTCGTCTACGACGTCGCACCAGAAGCGCTCGGCTTTCTCGAGCATGCCCGCGAGGTGCAGGTGCGCTCGTTCTTGCGCCCTTACGTCACGCTCCTTGGCTTCAATCTTCGCCACCCGGTGCTCCGGCGGCAGGATGTGCGATTGGCACTGAATTACGCCGTGGACCGCAAGACCATTGTCGAGCAGGTCTTGGCGGACCGTGGCGTGCCTGCGAGCGGACACATTTCGCCCGAGCATTGGGCCTTCGACAAGGGTGTCACGACGTTTCCGTACCAACCCGATCGCACGGCGGCCCTCCTGGCAAGTGCTAATGAACAACGCGTGGAGTTCACCTGTCTCGTCGCCGCTCATATCCCCCGTGTCGAGCGCCTTGCGCTGTTGCTGCAGCGGCAACTCATCGAAGTGGGAGTCGACATGCGGATCGAGCTGCTTCCGCTGAATGAGCTGGGTCGCCGTCTCGCGCGAGGCGATTTCGACGCCTACCTCGTAGAGATGGCGGCGCATTTGAACTATCCCTATGTGTTCTGGCATTCAGGAACTGGCGACGATGCGCCGTGGGTCGCGTCCGGGTATACGGCCGCCGATGGGGCCCTCGATCGACTGCGGCATGCTCGAACCACCCCCGAGGCCGCCGTGGCGGTTCGCGAATTCCAGCGCGTCTTGCGTGACGATCCACCCGGACTGTTCCTGTATTGGGAGCAGACCTCCCGTGCCCTGAGCGCGCGGTTCACCCTTCCGGAAAGCTCCGAAGGGGACATGCTCAGCATGATTGCTGAGGCGAGCATCGCGGATACGCAGCCCGGTGCACGACGGGGCCGCCTGAGCACGGCCAGCTCGCCATGACGACGCTCACTCAGCGCTTCGTGATGTTGGTGGCCACGGCTGCCGTTGCGCCGCTGCTGCTCTTCGGCATCGTCGCGATCTGGTCGCTCGACACACGGACGCGAGAGTCGGCGGTCTTGGCCAACCAGGAAACCGCAAGGCGCGCGGCCGAGGAGATCGGTTCCTATCTCTCACAGAACATGAAGATGCTCCAGGCCGTCGCGGCCGACCTGCAGCACACGCGTCTCGATCATTGGCAGCGGGAGCGCATTCTCCGAAACTATGTCCTGGCGTTCCCGGAAGTGCGCGAGATTACGCTCTTCGACGTGAACGGGCGTGTGCTGGCGACGAGCCGGCTTGGTGAGACTGCTCTCCAGCCACAGACGTCCGAGGTCACCAGCTTGGGTGGCGTGCTGGTCTCTCCGATCGAAGTCGACGATGATCTCCTGCCTCGCAGCACAATGACGCTGCCTCTCCGAGGCCAAGGCGATCGTGCTGGTATGCTGGTCGCCGACCTCACGCTCGAAGAACTGTGGCGCCTCGTCGACCGAATCCGCATCGGCGATCAAGGATTTGCCCTGCTCGTCGATCGCGCCGCCAAGCTAATCGCGCACGGGAATCCGGACGAGAAGGCGCGCATCGCGCGCGGTGAGTATTTGCGCGATCATCCGCTGGTTGCGGCGACCCTCCCCAATGGCGGTGGGCCGACAACCGTCGAGTACCGAGACGCCGCCGGGCGTGAGCTTCTCTCTGTGGCGGCGTCGGTCCCGCAGCTCGAGTGGATCGTTCTCGTGGATCAGCCGACGGCCGAAGCGTTCGCGGCCGCCCGCCGCCTTCGCAGCTTGCTGCTTACGGTGGTCGCCCTGGCTCTCCTCACCACCGTGGTCGTAGGAGGAGCCTGGGGCAGGTCGTTCATTCGGCCGATCTTTGCGCTCCTGCGCGGCACCGAAGCGCTCTCCCGAGGGCGGTTCGACACGCATGTCCACATCGCCCGGCGTGACGAGTTTCGAACGCTCGGCGACGCCTTCAACAGCATGGCGGACCGGCTGCTCGAGCTGCAGCGGAAGACCATTCGGCAAGAGCGTCAGGCGATGTTCGGCCGGATCGCGGCCGGTCTCGCCCACGACCTGTCTCACCCGCTGCACAACATCAAGAACAACTGCAAGCTGATTCTGAAGCTCCACACCGACACCGATTATCGCGGGTTGTTCGACCGCACCGTCAGCCGCGAGTTCGGCACGATTCAGCGCATCGTCGAAGACCTGCGCAACATCGCCAGGCCGATTCCGCTCGAGCGCTTCCCCCTCGATGTCAATCGTTCGATTCTCGACGTCGTCGAGCGCATGCGCGCGCCCCAACAGGCTGCGGGTGTGGACATCGAGCTCGATCTCGCCGACGACGAGGTGCACATCGAAGGCGATCTCTTCGCGTTCAGCCGCGTCCTGCGCAATCTCATCACGAATGCGCTTCAAGCGACGGCGCCGGGCGGGCGGGTCACGTTCACCTCGCGCGCCGTCGATTCGCAGGTAGAGATCTCCCTGGCAGACACCGGATGCGGCATCCCGCCCGATCGCCTGGCCGCGATCTTCGACGACTTCGTCACCACGAAGCGCCGCGGCCTTGGCCTCGGCCTCGCCATCTCACGCAAGATTGTGGAGCAGCTCGATGGGACGATCGCTGTCGCGAGCGAAGTGGGCAAAGGGACAACGTTCGTGCTCCGGTTCCCGGCGCTCGCGCGGCAGCAGGAGCACTTGCAGCGACCGGTCGCCTCCTAGGCGCACGCATCCGGACGCGGGAACCCGAGATGGCGCGGTGGCCACCACTCTCCGGTTCCCGGCGCCCGGGCTCTCCAGCCCGCACCGCTGCCGCCTACTTTCGCGGCAGGACCGCGTCTTTGATCTGCTTGACCGGCCGCGCCTTCACCACGGTCTTGGCGGGAATCTTGATCGGCTCACCGGTCGCGGGGTTACGACCCATCCGCGCCTTCCGCTTCTGGACCACCAGCTTGACGACGCCCGGGATGGTGAACTCGCCGGAGCGCTTGAGCTCCTTCTCCGCGAGCGTGGTGACCTCGTCGAAGAGCTCACGCACCTCGGTGCGCTTCATGTCGTACTTTTCCGCGAAATGCGAAAACAGCTCAGACTTCCCCATTCTCCGGGCTTCGGCCATCGTGACCCCCTGGCGCGCATGCGTGAGTCAGGCGACCGCGAGCCGCCGCGCGCGCAGGCGGCAGACACTCACGGATTGCACCCCACGCGGTCCCGCCGCGTGGGCGCCAAATCCTAGCAGTTTGCCGAGAAACCCTCAATGGACGAGCGGCCAGGTGACTTCCGAGGCAGCCGACCTACCCCGACAGCTCGCACACGGGCTCCCCTAGCCCGCAGCATCTCGAGCGGCCCCGCCGGATCCCACCCTCAGCGCTGTTCAAGCCCGTCTGGCGGCTTCGGCTCGCAATGACGCCTGAATGATACACTGATTTGATGAGTGGCTCACGCGTGGAAACATTCCGCAATCCCGAGCCCAATCGCGATTACACCATCGACATCCGCTGCCCCGAGTTCACGTCGGTCTGTCCCAAGACTGGGCTGCCCGACTTTGGCGAGATTCGGATCAGTTACGTTCCGGACGCCCACTGCTTGGAGCTCAAGGCCCTCAAGTACTACCTGCTCGAATACCGGAACAAGGGGGTCTTCTACGAGGCCCTCACCAACCAGATCCTCGACGACCTCGTCGCATCTTGCCAGCCGCGCCGGATGACGATCGTCGGCGACTTCTCGGTCCGCGGTGGGATCAAGACGTCGGTGACAGTGGAGTACGCAAGCGGCAAAGGTGAGGGCGTAACAAGGTGAGGGGCAGGCCGAGACTGTATAGGTCGTTGTCCGAGACAGTGGCGCTTCGTCGCGATGAACGAATCACCCCCTCACGCCGTGCGGTTTACCGCTGCTTCCTCCGCGGGGCCTGAAGGCCCCGCGCTACGTACGCTGAAAGCGACCCCCGTCCCCTTCCCCCCTCACCCCTTCACCTTGTCACCTCCGACCCGGCACGTCCCTTGCCTGATCACTGTGTGAGGAGGCGCGAAGATGGCGTTTCGTGCAGATTCTGCACCGCGAACGTCCGTGACGCGCGCAAGAAATGCAACACACAGGGCAAGGGGCGAGGGGTGACGAGGCAAAGGCAAGGGGTGAGGGCCAAAGAGCGAGGGAGCTGCGTGAGCCGGTCGCCTGGCCGGGTGATCTCGTCCGGCTCCGTGACCGCGCCTGGCGCGTTACTCGCACGCACCGCGATGATGACGTGGCGGCGCTCGCTCTTTGCGGTGTGGAACCCGACAATCGACACGATGCGCGGACCGTGCTCGCACCGTTCGAGCAGATCGTCCCGATCGCGTGCCCCGCACGGCCGCATGGCGTGACGCTGGGTCGGTGGCTGCGCGGCTTGGTGGCACTAGGTCTCCACGACGGTGCGTACGCGCTTCCGCGCTCAGCCGCTCTGGCTCGCGTGGCCCTGTTCCCATATCAGCTGGCGCCGACCTTGGCCGTTCTCAATGGCCAGGCATCGCGACTTCTCGTGGCCGACGAAGTGGGCCTCGGCAAGACCATCCAGGCCGCAATCCTCCTCCGTGAGCTCACCGATCGCGACCTCGTGCGGCGCGCCCTCATCATCGTGCCTGCTGGCCTGCGAGAGCAGTGGCAGGGCGAGCTAGCTACTCGCGTGGACATCCATGCCGAGGTCGGCGATGCCGCCTGGGCCATGCGCGTCGGACAGACACTGCCGCCGGACACCAATCCATGGCAGCTACCGGCGGTCTGTCTCGTGTCGCACGACTACATCAAACAGCCGGAAGTACTGAATGCGGTTGCCGCCTGTTCCTGGGATCTCGTGATCATCGACGAAGCGCACACGCTCACGCCGCCAACGTGGCGTGCCGAGGCCGCTCAACGGCTCGGCCGCACGGCACGTTGGCTCCTCTTGCTCACGGCTACACCACATCGGGGCGACGAGGCGGCGTTCCGCGCACTGTGCAACACAGGTCGCCTCGGACATGACGATGTGGTCGTCATGTTCCGGAGACGGCGCGAGGATGTAGGCCTTCTACGCGCGCGCACGACACGTGTCTTGCGCATACGCCCGTCGACCGCGGAAGTACGCCTCCACGCCGAGCTCACGCGCTACGCCACGCGCATCTGGGCGGAGCCGTCGGTGAGCGCGGGCGCACGCCTGGTCACGTCCGTGCTCACCAAGCGCGCGCTATCGTGCGCCTTTTCGCTCGCCAGATCGCTCGAGCGGCGGCGTGCGCTGCTGGACCGAGCGCCTTCCCTCGAAACCGAACAGCTCTCGCTGCCGCTCGACGTCGGCACGGAGCCTTCCCGGCCCGAAGACGATGTGTCGGACGAGGTGCTGATGGCGCCTGGACTCTCGGACCGCAGGCTCGAGCAGCGCTGGCTTGGCACGCTCGGCACCTTGGCAATGCGTGCACAAGAGACCGAGCGCAAGCGGGCTGCCCTCGTGCGGCTCGTTCGACGGACCGACGAGCCTCTGGTGGTGTTCACGGAGTACCGCGACACACTCGCCATGCTGGTGCAGGCAGTGAGGCGGGTTGCCTCCGTTGCCGTGCTCCACGGAGCGCAGGACGCTGGGGAGCGCCGTGACGCGCTGGCTTGCTTCGACGATGGCCGCGCGCGAGTCCTGGTTGCCACCGACGCTGCCTGCGAGGGGCTGAACTTGCATGCGCGGTGCCGGTTCGTGGTCGTGTACGAGCTCCCGTGGAATCCAAACCGTCTCGAGCAGCGCATCGGGCGCGTCGACCGACTTGGACAGGCGAAGCGTGTCCACGTGATCGAGCTCGTCCTCGCGGGCTCGCGCGAAGACACCGTCCTCACCCGGTTATGTGCTCGCCTGTCGCGCATCGGTGCAGCTCTCGATCCCTTCGGAGAGCCAGCCGCGGACTCAGCGACCCGCACAGATCGCCCGGCAAAGATCGGCCCTGACAGCGCGATGCACGCGCTGGAGGCGGCAATGGTCGTCGGCAATCACGGCGCCCTCGGGGATCCACGTCACACGCTCGAGCCTCGCGCGACACAGGGCGATCCGGCGCAGGTGGTGAGGACCGGCGATGGGCAGACTCGACTGACGCCGCCGGACGAGCAGGCGCACTTCCTCTCCAGGCTGGACCTCGAAGTGCAGAGCCGCGAGGCGTGTGCAGAGCTGCGGCGCCTCCGGCGGCTCAGGGCATTGTGGGGCGGGAAGATACCTCGCATCCGCGAGATCTCCTCCGTTGTCGGGCAGATGCAGCGCCGGGCGCCCTGGATTGCCGTGCTCGACGCGCGCCGGCGCATGAAGCACAGGCAAGGGGGATCCGCGCTGCCAGCGGCGTGGATGCCCGGCACAACGCTGGTGCTGCTGTTTATCACGGAGCTGCGGGACTCGTCTGGGCGCGCGGTCATCTCCATCCCAACGATACTGGCCGGAGCGTGCTCGGCGCTCCAGGGTGTGACAGGAGAGAGAAAGGTAATGGACGCCTCGGCGAGGCGCCGGGGTCCCCAGCGCGGCAGCCGCGCTGGGGTGGCCCGTCCCTACCTTCCGCCTATGGTGGGGCGGGTCCGCCGAACGCGCCGTGCCAGACAGTTCATCGACCAGTTGGTCGCGAGCCCGCATTGGCGCGAGCGCGTTGCGGCTGCGACTGACGCAGCCCTCGCAGCGGCGCGCGACGCCGACGAGCGCCTGCTCGCCCGTCTCCGTGAACGTGAGCGACGAGCTCACGGTGAGCGTGAGCGGCTCGCACGCCTCCACGCGCCGGATCTGTTCGGCCGCTCACCCACGCATCTATCGCAACCCAGACGTGCGACAACGGATACTCGGACCTTTGCACCACCCGAGCCGCGCTACATCACCCGCGTCTCGTTGCAGCTCGCGCTCCTGATTGCCGACGGTTGAGTCCCGTTCCTGAATCCTGAATCCCGAAAATGGAAGGTCTGGACGGTCCGCTCATCTCGCATCACGCGGCGAGCCACCTCGTGTGGCCGGCATTCCGCGGCCAGCTTGGCGAGCAGAGCGCAGCCGGTGCCGGCCGCCGCTTTCGCGCGTGTCAACGATCCGCACAGGCGACGCTCGGTCCGGCATCTGGTCTGCGCGCCGTTCTGGAGGTGGCGGTTACCCCGGTGGCGAGGCTGCTCGGCTACACGGTGCACGACGCAGTTCGCGAGGAGAACGCGCTCTTTGGTGAGCTGCGGGCGCTGCGTGAGGTTCGGCTCGGGCTGGTCGTCCTAGCCTGGGACGCCTCGCTTGCAGCGGGATGGCGGGCGACCGTGCGCGACGGGCTTGCGCGCAGTACCCCTTGGTCGATCTGTTGTAACGGCACGCGCCTGCGGGTGGTTGATATTCGGCGCTCTCACGCCAGACGATATGTCGAGTTCGATCTTGCAGCGGCGGAGCGCGATCCTCACCTCTTTGCCCTGATGTGGGCGCTGTGCCGGGCGGCAGCGTTCGCACCCAACCCTCGTCTGGGCGGAGATGACACGCTCTTTGCGCAGATCGTCGCGCTCTCGGCGCGTCACGGCGTGAGCGTGTGCCAGTCGCTGCACGGCGGCGTGCGCCTGGCTCTGGACCGCCTTGGCACTGCCCTCGCGCCCAGCGAAAGGAGACTGTCGCGCGAAAAGCGGAAGGGCCAGGCAGGGGCCCGTTCCGAGGCTCGTGCCCAGGCTCGTTCCCAGGCTCCTTCTTTGGGCCCGGGGCTCGCCGAGCAATCGCTCACGCTCATCTATCGCCTGCTCTTCCTGCTCTTCGCCGAGGCACGGCGGCTCGTGCCCGTCTGGCATCCCGTCTATCGGGCGAGCTACTCGATGGCGGCCTTGATCGACGCGCTTCGCTCGTCACGCCCCCCGGTTGGGTTGTGGTCCTCGCTCCAGGCCACGTGCCGTCTCGCCCACAGCGGTTGTCGCTTCGAAGACCTCATCGTCACGCCGTTCAACGGCCGTCTCTTTGCTCCGGCGCGCACCCCGCTTGGTGAAGCGGCACGGGTGTCGGACGACGTCATGCGTGACGTGCTGCTCGCGCTCACGACCCGCCGGACGGTCGGTGGCCGCGAGCACATCTCATACGGGGACCTGGGCGTCGAGGAGCTCGGCGCCGTCTATGAGCGTGTGCTCGACCACGCGGTGTCGCTCGACCTGAAGGAGTCGAAGGATAGCCGCAGCGAGCGGCCGTCGACGCGCAAGGAGACCGCTACCTTCTATACGCCGCGAAGCATCACGGACTTCCTCGTGCGGCGCACGCTGGCCCCGCTCGTGGTGGACGCGGGAAGTGAAGACATTCTCAGGCTGAAAGTGCTCGACCCGGCCATGGGCAGCGGCGCATTCCTGGTTGCGGCGTGCCGGTTCCTCGCCGATGCCTACGAGCGTGCTTTGGTCGCGGAACGACGGGCCGGGCCAGGCGACATCACGGACAAGGAGCGCGTGGTCTTTCGCCGCCTCGTGGCGCAGCGCTGCTTGTATGGGGTGGATCTCAATCCAATGGCTGTGCAGCTCGCTCGCCTCTCACTCTGGCTGGCGTCGCTCGCGGCGGACCTCCCGCTCACCTTCCTCGATCATCACCTCCGCGTGGGCGACAGCTTGCTTGGTGCGTCGTTGGCCGACGTCGCGCGCCGTCAACCAGGCGCCCGGATTCGTCGGGCGCGATCGGCCGGCGGGCAGATCCCCTTGTTCGACGCGGAGGCACTCGAGGCGGATGTGCGCGCCACGCTCCCGGATGTCTGGCGTCTGGCGCTGGACGAGGACGCATCCCCGCAGGTGGTGACGAGCAAGGAGCGCCGCCTCGCGGCACTACGCTCTGACGGTGCACCGCTTGCCAAGTGGCGGCGTGTCCTCGATTTCTGGTGCACCTCCTTCCTTCGGCCTGAGGGGCTCCCGCTGTCGCCGGCCATGGCTGGGGGAATCATCGACGATCTCTTGGGCCGAGACTCGGTCGTCCCGCACGGTCTGTGCGACGCGTGGCGCACACGAGGAACGGAGGTCGCGGCGGAGGCTCGGCTGTTTCACTGGACACTCGAGTTCCCCGAAGTGTTTGCCAACACCGATGGGGCGCCCCGAGCGGCGCAGGGGTTCGACGCGGTGCTGAGCAATCCTCCGTGGGACATGCTCCGTGCCGACACGCAATCGGACCGTGGCCAGTCTCGAGCACGGGCGAAGAGCATCGCCCGCTTCGTGCGTGACTCGGGCATCTACGCGACCGGCCGCGAGGCGCACGTGAACTCGTATCAGCTCTTCGTCGAGCGAGCGCTGCAACTTACGCGATCAGGTGGCCGCCTAGGGATGGTTCTCCCGTGGGGTCTGGCCACCGACCTGGGCTCGAGCGGGCTGCGGCAGCGACTGCTCGACACCTGCACGCTGGATGCGCTCGTCGGATTCGAGAACACGCGAGGTGTGTTTCCCATCCATCGCGGCGTGCGCTTTCTACTGCTCGCCGCCACGGCCGCCGGACGCACGGACCACCTACCGTGCCGGTTTGGCGTGGTCACACCAGGTGACCTCGACAGCATTCCCGATACTCACCACGGCGAGCCGGTTCGGTTCTGGACTTCAATCGCAACGTCGCTCCTGCGTCGGCTCTCGGGCTCGCGGCTCGCAATCCCCAATGTGCGGTCGCCAGTTGACCTCCGCTTTCTCGCACACCTCTGCGCCTCGGCGCCGGCACTTGGCAGCTCTGACGGCTGGCAAGTCCACTTCGGACGTGAGCTGAACGCCAGCGACGATCGCGCTCGACTTCGGTTGCCAGGCCACGGGATGCCCGTTGTCGAGGGGAAGCACGTGAGACCGTTCGTCGTGGATGTCTCCGCCTCGCGAGCCAGCGTACCGCTCGATCTGCTGGGCGCGACACCGGGCCGGCTCGCGAGAGTCCGCCATGAGAGGCTCGCGTATCGAGATGTCGCCTCTGCAACGAATCGCGTGAGTCTCATCGCGGCCATCCTGCCGGCCATGACCGCGTCGACGCATACGTTGTTCACGCTCGAAACGCCGCTCGAGCGTGACGAGCAGCTATTCCTGTGTGCCGTGCTCAACAGCTATGTCGCGAACGCCTACGTGAGGCTGTTCATCAGTAACCACGTCACCACCACGCTCCTCGAGACACTCCCGGTGCCGCGACCGCCACGCGGTAGTCCTGAGCACAGCGTCATCGTCTCGCTGGCGCGCCGTCTGCACGACGATCCAGCGGATCTCGCATCACATGCGATGCTGCAAGCGGCCGTCGCCCACCTCTATCGGCTCGACAAGGCGCTCTATGCACACGTGCTCGCTGGCTTCCCTCTCGTGGAAGCGCCCCTGCGGCAGGCGGCGCTGGAGGAATTCAGTCGAAGGCTGCACGAGCCCGGCTGAGCGTTCACGGTCGTCTGGTCATCGCTGAAGCATCGCCGCCCAGAAGGTGCCGCCGAGCACGGCCAGCACCGCGAGCGTGACCAGCATGAAGAACCAGTCTCGCGCCCGCGCAAACTCTACGACCGAGACCACGACGCGCAGCACTGGCGTAAGCATGAGCGTGATGAGACCGGCATGAAGCAGCTGGAGCGCTATCGTGGGCTCGACGCGAGGCACCCAGAGCGCGAGTCCCACCACGAGCAGCACCGTCGCCACGACCACGCCAATGCGCAGGATACGGCCGACAATGAGCTCGAGCCGAGCGAGGGTTTCGGTACTGGAGGCGGTGGACGAAAGGTGCGTCATCGTACCCCCATCACCATGAGAAGCGACACAGTGAGCAGCACGCAGGCCATGAGGATCTTCAGCCGCTTCGCACGCGTGCGTTCGCACAGCCAGAGGCCCGCCTGGGATCCGGCGAGCACCCCGAGGACGGCCGCCGCTGCCAGATGAGGCACCACATCGCCGTTCGCGTAGTAGAGCGGAACTGTTGCGACGGCCGTGACGCCAATCATCAGCGAGCTCGTGCTCGCTGCGACACGCAGCGGCACGCCGCACCACGCGTTCAGTGCCGGCACCTTGAGAATCCCGCCGCCAACGCCCAGCAGACCTGACACGTTGCCGGCGAGGAAGGACATCCCGAGTGCCACGGGTAGCCGCTTGACGCGATAGGTGACCTGACGGCCCCGGTCATATGAGTAGAAGCGGCCGCCGAGCCACCCGGGATCGGCCGCTTCGTCGAGGACGGTCACGAGCTCGTTGCGCTGGCGCAACATGACCACGGCAATGAGCATCGCCACGACGCCAAACAGCGCGCTGAGCACGCGGTGCGACAGCGTGAGCGCGGTCAGGCCGCCCGCCAGACCGCCCAATGTCGTCGCGACCTCGAGCACCATGCCAAGCCGGACGTTGATGACGCGGCGGCCGGTGCTCCCGGCCGTGACCATACTGGAGGTGGCGATTACCGCGAGCAGACTGATTGCTGCCGCATGCCTGAATGGAAGGCCGAGGCCCAACGTCAGCAGCGGCACCAGGAAGACGCCACCGCCGAGGCCGAGCAGCGCCCCGAGCACGCCAGCGACGGCGCCGCCGCCCACGACCAACAGCACGTAGACTGATGTCATCACGCACGCCCATGTTACGAGAAAAGATGACGGGCATGTTTCTCCCCGTTTTCCCGTTTTCCGACGCCGGACGCCCTTTCCGATCTAGAATGACGCGTTCGCCACGAGCGTCGCTATGGCCGCACGCCTAACTGCTTACCTCGTCTCTGTCATCGTCGCTGGCACGCTCATCGCCGGCCTCCTCGTTGGAGCGCAAAATGACGGTGAGGGCCCGGTGGACCTCATCATATACAACGGTAAGGTCTACACTGGCGCTGGCCAGCCAATGGCCGAAGCGGTCGCAGTCCGCGGCAATCGCATCCTCCGCGTCGGCACCGATTGGGAAATCAGACGCCTCCGCCGCCGCGAAACGCGCTTCGTCGACGCACATGGCGGGACGGTCTTGCCCGGCTTCAATGAGGCACACGCCCGTGTGGTGGAGGCCGGTCTCTCACGCGACGAGGACACTCGGACACTCGTCGAGCCAGTGGAGCCGCAGCACACGCGCGGCGAGCGTCTGCAGGCCATCCGCAGCGTGCTGGCTCGGGCGCATCGCCTCGGCATCACGAGCATTCAGGACATCAGCGCCGGCGCCGAAGATCTGGAGCTCTACGAGCAGCTTCGCGCTGCGGACGAGCTAGGAGTACGTGTCTATGCGCTCCTCGCCGTGCGGACCGATCTCACAGAGGAGGACGCCGCACGCCTCGACGCCGTTCGCAAACAGTATCTGGATGACCCGCTGCTCAAGACCGGCGGCGTGCGCGTGACCGTGGGGGACGTCCTCGATCAGCGGGGTCCCCAGGCCGGCAGCCGGCCTGGGGTGGAGAGCGGGCCGCAGAAGCTGCTGCGCCAGGCCGACACCAGCGCGCCACTTCGCCCGACGCAGGCAGAATTGAACCACGTCGTCGCGCTGATGGATGAGCGTGGTTGGCAGGTGATGGTTCAGGCACCTACTGCCGATGTTGCAGATATGGGACTCGAAGCATTTCTCCATGCGCTCGAGGTCAACCGCGGCGGTGAGAGACATATCCGCCGCCATCGCATCGAGCTCGACGTCCCGCTCGACAACGTCGACTGGCTCCGCTTCCAGTCGCTCGGCATTCTCGCCGATCTCGCATCGCCGGTCGCGCGTTCCTTTGCGTCGCTCGAGGGCGGCGACGAGATCCTGCTCGGCAGCCGCTGGCTGGGTGATCCAGGCGATCCACTTTCCGCCATTTTCACGGCGGCTGGCGCCGGGCCGGACGGCCAGAGGCTCGCGGCGGCGATCGACGCCTACACGCGCGCGCCCGCTTATGCGTCCTTCGAGGACAGTCGCAAGGGTGTTATCGCGCCAGAGATGCTCGCGGACCTCGTGGTACTCTCCACCGATATCTTCTCGCTGCCTCCCGACCGTCTTGCCGACAGCGTCGTCCAGACCACGATCTTCGATGGGCGCGTCGTGTACAGCCGCGCGGAGGACGACACGCAGACAGAGTAGGGAGGGCGAGTTCGCCGACTCGTCCGCCGTAGCGCGGAGCGCGAAGGCGTGAACGCGCCGTTCGGCCGCCTCGGCGAGGCGGCCCTACCTAAGGACTCGTCTAACTGTCCAGCAGACGTAGCACTTCATCGAGCGAGGGCACGCTTGCGATCGCGCCGGGGCGAGTACAGCTCAGGCCGGCTGCGGCATTGGCGAAGCGGAGGATGCGATCGGTAGGCCAGCCCTGCAGCCAGGCATAGATGAAGCCAGCCCGAAAGACGTCACCGGCGCCTGTTGTGTCGACGGCGGTCACTTCGTACGCGGGGGAGTGGATCAGCTGATCGCTGTCCAGCGCCAGCGCACCTTCCGATCCCAGCGTGACGCACAAGAGCCCAGGCTGCCTCGTCCGCAGCTGCTTCAGGGCCGTCTCGGCGTCACGGGCACCGGTCAGGCCGAGCGGCACGTGCTCTGCGAAGATCGGGATCGTCACGGCGTCGACTAAATCAAGCGTGCGGTCGGTCAGCCGGTCGATGTCGGTCGTGACGGGGTGACCAGCCTCCCGCGCCAGCAACGCCGCCCTGATCGCTGCCTCCTGATCCACGTCGTCGACGTGGAGGAGCCGCGCCGACGTGATCGCGCTCTTCGGGATCTCACGCTGGCGAAGGTGTAGGCACTCGTCGCGGTCCCACAAAACGATGCGCTCGCCGCTTCGTTCGTCGACCAAGATGACGGCGTACTGGTTCGGCGCGTCATGGATGACCGCATCCGCAGTGTCGATCTTGTGGTGGGCGAGCTCCTGACGAATCCGCCGGCCATTCTCGTCGGTGCCCGTGGCGCCCAGGTATTTTGTCCGCAAACCAAAGCGCGCGCAGGCGACGAGCGCGGTAGTCATCTGACCGCCGCACGAGATTGTGCGCTGAGCGATGCGCATCTTCGCGCATGCGCCCTGCGCCTGAGGTGCCGCCGGCAGCCGGTACACGAAGTCGACCGAGTTCGCCCCCAGGCCGACGACATCCCAGCGAAACTGGTCGGAAGAGGTGTGTGACGTCACGACGCGTCAGTATAGGCTAACCGTGGTCCGGCTCGAGTGCCCAGCCCGAGCACGTAGCGAGGGTTCTTTAGACCCATCGCCGCGCGACCAAGAAAGCAACCGCCATGGCAACACCGCGTTTCGAGCGCCTCTCGACGTGGCGCGAGTATCCACCTGACGAAATGGAGCGGCGCGCGCGGGCGTTCTACGAAGACATGCGCCAGCGGCGGACCGTGCGCCACTTTTCGGAACGGGCCGTCCCACGTGCTGTCATCGAGCAGTGCCTCTGCGCGGCGCTGACGGCACCTAGCGGTGCGAACATGCAGCCGTGGCACTTCGTCGTCGTCAGCGATGCCAGCACGAAGCGGCGGATCCGCGAGGCCGCAGAGGCCGAAGAACGGGAGTTCTACGAGAAGCGGGCACCGCAGGAGTGGCTCGATGCCCTCGCGGCGCTCGGCACCGATTGGCGCAAGCCCTTCCTCGAAGCCGCACCGCACCTGATCGCGATCTTCGCCGAGACCTACGGCGTGCTGTCCGACAGCCGCCGAGTGAAGCACTACTACGTCCAGGAATCGGTTGGCCTGGCGACCGGCCTGCTCATCGCGGCTGTACACCATGCTGGCTTGGTGTCGCTCACGCACACACCGAGCCCCATGGGCTTTCTCAATACGATTCTCGGCCGGCCATCCCACGAACGTCCATTTCTCTTGCTCGTTGTCGGCTATCCGGCCGAAGATGTGGAGGTCCCGGTCATCACGAAGAAACCATTCGACGCCTGCGTAACCTTCTGGCGCTGAGATTGCGGAGGGACCCAATGGTGATGCCAGTGGAGCACGTTGAGCGGGAACTGTCGGTCAAGGACCAACCACCACGATCTGCCGCACACGATACCGGCCAGGCGTGCTCTGCGGCTCGAGGAGGAGCAGCTCCGCGGGCTGGCCGAGGCCGATGAAGGGCCGGCTCGCGGGTCCGCGCTCGGAGGGTTCACTCGAATCTCCGTTGCTCGGGCTCGCGGGTGACGCCTCGGGTAGGCTGATGACTTGCCCGATGTCTGCGTCGGTAATTCGAGGAGCAACCACGAGTCCTTCCGCGTCGATCGTCTCCAGGGCGCCGTAGACCCGCATGTCTCCAAGCTCCTGAATACTCGACACCCACTGGATTTCGCGACCGGCCTTCGTTTGGCGGACAACGCGCGTGGCGCCGAGGCCGATGTCGCCCTTGAACGGCGCGACACCAGTGCCGGGCCAAATCGTTCCGCCTTTCACGATCGTGTGAAAGAGATTCGAGTCGTTCTCGGGCAGCGTGGTATAGAGCTCGGGGTCCGCGCGATCGACCGAGCCGGAGGCCAACGCCTCGAGGGCAGAGAAGATCGCCACGAAATTGATCCGGACGAGCGCACGATCAGGCTCGGGTCCGGGCCACGGCCCCGTCTCGATGAGCACGACGCCGGTGCCTGCGCGAGAGAAGTTGTCGCCGAACGCCCGGACGTTGAACGTCTCGTCGTAGCGGCCGATCTGGCCTCGAGCAAAGGGCTCGATGGCCTGTCTCACGACCGCCGCCGTCTTCTTGGCAAGCACGCGCTGCGGCGTGTCACTGAGCGCCTCGTCTGACGCGACGGCGAGCAACGAGATGGCGGCCGGCTGCGGCGGCGCTCCCACCGAGGTCCGCCAGTTCTGATTGTGCAGATTGAACCCGACCGCCGGTTCGAGCCGATCCCGAAGCGCCTTGAGCGCGCGCGCCTCAGGTGATTGAAGCAGCGCCGCATCGCGATTGATGTCGAGGCCCTGGGCATTCCGGCGTGTCCAACGCTCAGCTCCGTCCGGATTGACCATGGGCACCATGTGAACCGTCAGACGTTCGAGGATCTGCGCCACGTGCGGCTCAACGCGATGGCGGGCAATGTAGGTGCACACGTCGAACAACGCACTGGTCGCAGTCGGCTCATCGCCATGCATCTGCGACCAGAGCAACACGTGCAACGGCCCGTTCCCGAACCAGATGTGGTTCAGGCTCCGATCTTCGACGGACGCTCCAATCCGTTCGACCTGGAACAGGCTCCCGTCGGCGGTCTTCAACTGCTCGATGAGACGGAGGACGTCCGCGTGACGCACTAGCGGCGCCGGTGGCAAAGGTAAGCGCTCGGCGTCCCAGGCACGAGCCAGCACTTGCGGGTCGACAGCAGACTGGGCCGGCGCTGGAGCCGCCACACAGCCGGTGAGGAGGGGGGAGAGAACGAGCGCAAGCCGAAGGCGACGCGGCGACATGCGACGAGTCTACGACACGAGCCGGAATCTGGGGTAGGGCCGCCGCATCCTCGTCCTTTTGCATTTTGTCGTGCGAGACGTCAGGATTGAAGCTGGAATGCTGGGGCACCTCGAACGAAGCACGGTTGGCACGCTCCTTCTCTTCTCGATTGTCAACATGCCAAGCGCTGGACAGGATCCCCCGGCGCCGGACGGGAGCGCCACGGGTCACTGGCGAGCGGAGCTGGTTTCGAGCGGTGGCATCACGGGCAAGGGCACCGGGGGCGTCGCGGTCAGCTCCGACGGCACGGCCGAGTTACTGCAACTCGGCACCCAGACAGCCTGCACGACGAAGTTGACGATGTCGCAAATCGCGGCGCTCGACGGCGCCGTGACGAACATCGCGCAGGAGCATTGGCGCGCTGGCGTGCTCAAGAGCAAGCCAGCGCCCTGCTGTGATCAGCTTCAGTGGAATCTCAGGGTTACGCGAGCGTCCAGCGCCGCGGGAGAGGAGCAACTGGTCTCCTCCTGGACCGCGGACAGCGCCGAGCCCGCCGGCGCCCCGGCCGGTGTTGCCACCGTGCACGAGGCGCTGGCTGCCCTCTGGCCCGTTGTCCGTGGCGCCTGCTCAACGAATCGATGAAGACGGGGACAGCCCAGGGCTGTTTTCGTTTGTCGACAAGTTGGGCCCGTCGTCATCGATGATGGTGAAGACGCCAGACGCCTTGCCGATTACACCGTTCTTGGCATCTTTCAGCCTGATGCTAAACGTCTCGTCCGGCTCGGAGACATGATCGCCGATGAGCGCCAGCGGCACGCGCGCGGCGATGCTGAGCGGCGGCACGACCACGAACGGGAAGATCTTGTCGATCGATAGATAGTCGCGCGGCGATTGCGCCGTGCCGTCCGCGATCCGATAGCGAACGATCACGGGCCGTGCGTAGGCGTGTGACAGCTTGAGGGTAAACGTTGCGGGCGTGAGGCCTCGGGTGCCCTCCACCTTGCTCGCGTCGCCGACGTCGACCGTTGGGAGCGCGTTCGACGTGCACGCATGGACGGTGACATCGTCCACGTACCAGCCGAAGGTTCCAGTACAGCCGTCCGTGCCGAAATCGAAGCGAAGACGGACGGTGTCTCCCGGCCCCGCGTAGCTCGCCAGGCGCAGATGCGACCGTCCCCACGAGCCTGTGAATCCTCCCTCATCGGCCCCCGTCCAGGCAGGCTGACCGGCCATTGGATTCGTGTTGCCTGCCGCGACGGGCTGTAGCGTCGTCTTGTATGCGTTGAAGGTGAAGTCGGTCGGCGCGACGAGCTGCCATGGTCCGCCGTTGACACTGACCTTGACATTGGCGCCGTCCCAGCCCTCCTCTGAGCCAATCCAATGACGGAAGGTGACGAGAGGGTCGGCCACGCCACTAGGGATCCTGATGGACGGGCTCTGGAGATGCAGCACCGCGGATTCGTCGCCACCTGGCTCGCAGGTCCCGCCCTGAAAGTCGACCGCAAAGAACGCCGAGCCCTCGCGCCCATCCGGGATCTCGCTCGTCCACTCCCAGTCTCGCTCCGTGAAATCGGCCGGTGCGACTGGTGCGTGGCTGACGCTCCACCGGCGGCTCGGATCTCGCTCGAAGTCGTCGAAGAATAGATTGACCTTGGTCGTGTCCGCCCCACAACGATCCGGCGGATCTTTTGCGAGAAGCGGCTGGAAGTTGCATTGCGTCGGCTCGCGCTGCATCTCGACGGCTACCATCGCCTTTGCCACCTGCTCGCAGTCAGCCGCGCTGAGCGTGTCTGGGACGGGCTCGCCGGTCTTCAGATCGGTCAGCTGCTCTCCAATCAGATCCGTGCACGCGGCATCGAGCGCGTCCGCATGATCGGCGAAGTTGGTCGTCGGCACCTGGTAGACAGTCTGCGCGCGGTAGTAGAGATGCGCAGCCTTGGTGAGCCCAATCGACGCGACGTTCTGATCGTTGTACACGCCGCCGTCCACGAGCAACGCAAAGGCGTGATTGGGAATACCGGAGTTGAAGTGCACACCACCGTTATCGAGCTCTTGGCAGAAATATTCCGTATCCGACACCTTGGCAGGCTGCCCCATGCAGGTGGGCGTCCACATGTCGCGAATTCCGCCCGTCCCCGGCAGCCCATTGAGATCCTCGCCCATCAGCCACCGCACGGAAGAATCGATGATCGGGCTCGGCGGCTCTGGCAGCAGCGTCACATTGACGACGTCGCCCAGGTGAGCCTTGAACTGCTGGCCGGTGGTCAAGCCGACGAACGCCGAAGCGATCGTGATCGTCGGGTCGGCACCGCCCATGAAGATGAGCGAGTCATCGAGATTGTTGGCGACGATGGCAGCGCTCGCGCCGGCATCCTGAGCGTTCTTGACCTTGACAACGAAGTCGCAATTTCCGCGGTCGATGAGCGCGATGTTTCCGGCAATCGTGTCGGTGTTGACAATTGGCTCGCAGGCGTCAGTGGGCGACGCGCCCGCCCCATCGCTTACGAGCGCCAGGTCGCCGGTGATCGTGTCGCGGAGCGGCGGCCCGAACGCCGCGGCCGCGGCCGGGTAGTCGCCGGCAATTGCCTCGGGTGAATTGACCGTGACTTTCGGTGGGAAGATCTGAAACTCGGAACAGCCGGTGGCGCGGCGCACGCTCTGCTCGTCCGTGCCACGCTCATTCAGCAGGTCGACGACCTCGCCCCAGATGTCCGAGTAGGCCTCGTTGAGCGCACCCGGCTGCCACTGGTAGATCAAATTGTGTGTGTACTGTGTGTAGGCGTGGGCCCACTCGTGCGCCGTGATGTCGTCGGTCGTGAACCCCGGACAAAACGAGATGAACACGCCATTCCACG
The DNA here is from genome assembly GCA_009377605.1 of Luteitalea sp. Taxonomy (NCBI): domain Bacteria; kingdom Pseudomonadati; phylum Acidobacteriota; class Vicinamibacteria; order Vicinamibacterales; family Vicinamibacteraceae; genus Luteitalea; species Luteitalea sp. Next base: position 29,066 of record WHTT01000009.1, on the reverse strand, counting down.
ACGCGTTGGGACAGCTGTATCCTCGGTTGAAGATCGAGTCCATCACGGCGCCGGCGCCGTCGAATGAATCGCGGCCGAACGCCTCGAGGAAGAAGTCGTAGGTTTCCTTCGAAGCGATGATCATGTTGTCCGCCTCGGTGGAGGACGTGGGAAAGGGATCCCCTTCGACCCAGAATGGCGAGTCGGGATACTCGGGTGGCACCCTGGCCAGGCTGCGCCCGTCGTAGGCGCGGCGAACGAGATCATCGTGAATGCCGGTGATCTGGTCGATGATCTTCCCTGTATGTGCGTCGACGTAGAGAAACTCGCGGATGTCTCGTCGGTTGCCGACTTCCACTTCCCAGGCTAGGCGATTCGGTCCTGGCACGCCCTTGAGAAGCCCCTCGCGAAATACGAGCAGGCGCGTGTGCTGTACGGCGACGCCTGCGTCCTCATGCCCGGCGGCAACCACGCCGACCGCGACGCGCGCCGCCTCGTCTGCGGTCCGTGTGGGCGTTGGATCAACGCTGATCTCCGGCACGATGGCGCCGTTCACGGCCGTGAGGTTGTCTGCCGCATCGAAGTGCGCCTTGAAAGTGGCGCCGAACACAGGAAGATTGCGGTACGTCTGCTGATAGGTCAGATGCTCGTCCCCGCGCCTGTTCGGCACCGTGCTCAACAGCCCGAGCTCGGTGCGCGGATTGGCGAGGCCAAACGCACGCGCATGTCTGTCGAGAAATGCCATCACGCGGCCGTGACGGCCGGCACTCGTCGCGGCCTCGGGGCCGCGCTGTTGCTGATCCAACCCCAACTGAACCGCACGACGAGCGCGAACGAAGCGCGCGGTGCCCGTGGCGCGATTGATGCTTACGCGGTCGGCGCCGCCAGCCTCGGCGGCTAGCTGCTGAACCGCCGTTGGATCCAGGACCTCGGCCGTGGGTTGGCGCGTGCCGCCGGCTTGGGCGTCATCCTGTGCCCAAACCGGACCGGCCATCGCCAGCGTCAGAATAGTACAGAGGGCGGAAGGGGCGCGGCTCATCACTCCTCCTGAAGGTGGGCGAGGTTGAGAACTAGTCCCCGACGTTCTCGGGCGCCTGCGACGCGCGATATGGCCCGTGCGCGCGTCGCCGTGCCCATGTTGCTACTCGAGGGCTGGGCTAGGAAACGTGATCCTTACTCATGGGCGTCGCAGAATATCCGGCCACTATAGTCGAGTCACGGACTGGCGGCAAGCAGCCAACAGAAAGGTAGGGTGCGTTCGCCGAACGCACCGTGGCAGACGCCTCGGTGAGAGAACGGCCACCTCGGCGAGACAGCACACTAGGATGTGGTCCAGCGCGCCGCCAACTCCTCGGCGTGTCGGGCTCCCTCAATGTCTTTCAGCGTGACACCTCCCTCGCTGTGCGTCGAGTAGCCGACGGTCACGCGGCGATAGTTGATCGAGAGATCAGGATGATGATCGACGGCCTCCGCGCGGAACGCGAGCCGTGTCACAAACGCGATCGCGTCGGGGAACGACGCGAACGTCAGCTGCTTCTCGAGCGCTTCTCCCCTGCGGCTCCAGCCGGGAAGTTCCCGCAGGTGCTCACCGATTTCGGCGTCGCTCAGTCGCATGTCGTCTTCTCCCAGAAATGGAACCGGGTACCTTTTCGGGCGCGAAAAGATACCCGGTTCCTTTTTGCGGTCATAGCCCGAGGCGTGCGGGGGAGGTTACCTCGAGCATTGGATCCTCGCGGCCACTTGCGATGAGATCGGCAACGACGTGCGCTGTCAACGGTGCAAGGAGAATGCCGTTGCGGTAGTGACCCGTCGCATAGATCAGCCAACGCAGTTGCCGTGACGGGCCCACAATGGGGAGCCCATCGGGCGAGCTCGGCCGAAGCCCGACGCGCACGCCCTCCAGCTCTGCATGCTCCAAGCTCGGAAAGAGACGACTCACGGCTGCCGCCAAGTGCCGAACGCCGCCAAGGGTCGCACGCTCGTTGAATCCCGCATCCTCCACGGTCGCGCCGACGAGCAGGCGGCCGCGGGGCCACGGAACGCAGTAGCAGTCAGGTGCCCAAACAACACGCCCTGGCGCGGTCGAAACATTCGCGAGCGAGAGCAATTGGCCTCGCACGGGTCGGACCGGAACGTCTCCTCCGTGCTCCACGGGCACGCCACCGCCCCACGCGCCGGCGGCAACGATGACGCTCTGTGCCCGCAGGACGCCGCGGTCCGTCTCGACCTCGGCCTCGGGCCCGGGCCCGGGCGCGACGCGACGTACGGTGCACGCTTCGTCGAAGGTGACGCCGCGTGCTTGTGCAGCGCTAACGAGCGCGCTGACCAGATCGCGTACCGAGACTGCCCCATGCGTCGGAATCAGCAGCCCTCTCTGCGCGAGGGGACCGATGGCTGGCTCCCGCTCTCGCAGCTCGCTCGCAGTGAGTAGCTCGCACTCGACGCCCACGCTTTGGAGGGTTCGCCACGATCGTTCGAGCTGCGACACGCCAGCTTCATCTGTGGCCACCTCCAGCGTGCCGTCGCGGACGTACGGGACCGCTTGTCCCGCATCGGTCGCCACCCGTGACAGAAACTCGTCGAATAGCGCCAAGCTCCGCACACCCAGTGCCTCGAGGGGGCTATGTGACTCCGCCTCGATGTAGGGTGCGAGGACGCCGGCCGAAGCCTGCGAGGCCCCTGCTCCCGGAGCGCGGGTCTCAAAGACGTGGACCTTCAGCCCGCGCCGGGCAATTTCGTAGGCTGCGGCGCAGCCAATCACACCTGCGCCGATGACGACAACGTCGGTCGTGCCCTTCACGATGCTCGTATCCGGACGGCGGCGGATCCCGCGACTGCTCACCATCGACCAGTCATTTTATGCGGCTATGGAGGAAAGCGGGGGCTGCAGCGGCTTGGCTCTCATGTGGCGCCGAACGCGCCGTCAGGACGCCGCGGCGAAACAACGGCCCCCTCGGCGAGGCGGCCCTACCCAATCGGCTCACCGGGGGCGCCTGGAGCCAGGCTTGCGGTCCGAGTCAGAATCGGACCGGGAGCGAGCGGCATCTGATGAGGAACGATCGTTCGAGCTCTTGTCGAGATGCGCCCGCTGTAAGGCACGCAGGTCGCGGGCACCGAGATCTCGGCTGTGATCCCGATAACGAGGCTGCTCGGATGCAGGAATCCCCGGCCGTGGTAGATCCCTTGCCCATCGCTCCTTGGGTAGCTCACCACGCCGCCCTGGGCGGTCGCCGTGCTGCTGCGATGCGTCGTCGCGTGCATGGCGAGGCCGCTCATCGATGGAACGCACCTTCGAGTCGGGCGGAGCTCGATGGGGGTGCCGCTTCTGGCGCTGATCGGGCAGGTCCACGAACACCGGCACTGGGACGAGGGTCTCATACTGCTCGACGACAATGGCGGTCCCTGGCGCGTCGACGTAGAAGAGCTCTTCTGGCGAGGGCGCCGGCTGGGGAGCTGCGGGAACGATTGTGACCTGCGGAGCGTCGTAGACTGGTTCTTCGGGCGCCAGCGGCTCCTCGGCGATGGGCACTGGCCGACCGCGGCCAGAGTCGATAATCGCGAGCAGAACTCGCTCGCTCACGCCTGCCTCTGTCAGCTCGACAACCTGCTGCGGTGTCAGATCCCAGGCGGTGCCATCCACCTCGATGAGGGCAACCAGCACCTCCTCGCTCACCCCAGTCTTGCTGAGCTCGATGATCTCGGCAAGTGTCAGCGCACTCGCTGGTGCCGCGAGCAGCAACAGGGTCACCACTGCCGACGCGAGCGTTCGGCTCACGCGTCTCCACGAAGCGCGTTGAAGCCTGATCATGTTGGGCCCAGATGCAATCAGCGCACCAGCCTTCGCTCGTCTTCGGCAAGCTACGGCTAGGCAAGCCCCGTTCCGACCTTCGGCTGGGCAGGCCTCTCCTGATTCCCGATTCTTGTTTCCTGAGTCCTGATTCCCGAGTTTCTTCGAGTGGACATAGTGTCCCCGGTAGGTGAAGAGCTGAACCACAGTGTGGCGACCAAGGAGGTCAGAGTCCTAGGTAGGGCCGCCTCGCCGAGGCGGCCGTAGCGGCGCGGGAGGCTGACGCGCCCTACCATCTTCGAGCCCCGAAAACTTGCGTTAAATGCATCAAGTTCCGAGCTCTCGAGGGTTCAAGGTCAGCCATAGGACCTGGCCCGGATAGCACCGGCACATCTCTTGCGTCACTATACTTCGGAGGACGACCAATGTCTCGACCCGTCCTGATTGCTGGTCTCATTGTCGGGTGCGTGACGGCGGCTGGACTGGGCAGCTATATGGCCACGCGCCACGTGGCGCAGTCGGCACCCGTCGCTGCCGCGCCTGGACCCTCGTCTGCGACTTCGACGCCAGACGCCGTCGCTTCGGACGAAGCGGCTACCGACGGCACGCTGATCGATCTCCAGCAGGATGCCTCGTCTGCGGAGGAGAGTGACCCCGCGGCGCCTTCCGCCGACCCTGGCGGCGTGGAACCGAGCGCGGCAGCAGTTGAAGAAGCGCCCCGGACCACCCGTTCGGATCGCGAAAGGGCCACTCGCCGGCAACCAGAGGTGGAGGCGACGACTCCGCCGGCAAGCGCTCGCACCGAGCCCAGCCGCGAGACCGCGCGCGCCACGGAGCGTGACTCGGCCCCCGTCAGCGCGCCCATTGATGACGTCCCAGACCGGCCCGACAGCTCGGAGGAGCCCGCCGCGAGCCCGGCAGCGCTACCAGTAGAGAGCCGGAGCGCCGAGCCGGTTGCGTCTTCCGCCGAGACTGTTGCCGTTCTCGAGCAGCCAGAGGGGCTCATCAGTCCACGCTTGCCCCAGAGAGAGAACGTCACCGTCGAGCCGGACGCCGTTGTGGGACTCCGCATCGAGAACACAATCTCGAGCGCCACCGCAGAGGTCGAAGATCGGGTAGAAGCTCGTGCTACGCGCGACGTCCTCGTGGGTGATCTCGTCGCCATTCCGGCAGGAACCGAGCTCCGCGGCTCGGTCGTCGAGGTCGATCGCGGCGGTCGGCTAAAAGGGGGTGCGCGCCTCGGCGTACGCTTCCACACGGTGGTGCTGGACGATGGCACCGAGGTTCCGCTGCGCACGGAGACGATCTACCGCGACGGCACGTCCTCATCGGACAAGAGCACGGCAAAGATCGGTGGCGCCACCGTCGGTGGCGCGATCTTGGGGGCTATTCTCGGTGGCGGCAAGGGTGCGGCGATCGGTGCGGCAGCGGGCGCCGGGGGCGGTACGGCGGCCGCCATGTCCCAGCGGGCGGAGCCAGCGGTCTTGCGAGCTGGATCCAACGTCACCGTACGGCTGACCGAACCGTTTACCATCGAGGTCGAATACTAGGGAAAGGGGTCAAGGGACCAAGGGACCAAGGGACCAAGGGATCGAGGGACCAAGGGATCGAGGGACCAAGGGATCGAGGGATCGAGGGATCGAGGGACAGACAAGGCAGGGTAGCGACGTAAGAGGTGTGCTCCAGCCCTTGACCCCTTGATTCCTTGATCCCTTGACTCCTTGATTCCTTGATCCCTTGATTCCTTGATCCCTTGACCCCTTGACCCCTTGACCCCTTGATCCCTTGATTCCTTGATCCCTTGACTCCTTGATTCCTCGATCCCTTGACCCCTTGGTCCCTTGCCCCACGTGGCCTGCCGCTCACCCCTCCCGTATACTACCGGGGTGTCCCGAGCCCTCACGCGCCTCCCATGACCGAGCCCTCCACCCACGCAGGCGGCGCGGCCGCATCGCCAGCGCTTCCCCACGGCGACATGGACCCAGAGAGCTTTCGGCGAGCAGGCCACGCGCTGGTCGACTGGGTGGCCCGATACCTCGAGGAGAGTGAGCGGTACCCGATTCTGCCGCGCGTTCGGCCCGGCGAGATCCGGGCGGCGCTGCCGGAGGAGGCACCACAAGAAGGTGAGTCCATCGACGAGATCCTCGCGGACTTCGAGCGAGTGATCGTGCCCGGTCTGACGCACTGGAACCATCCGGGCTTCTTTGCGTACTTCGCGATCTCGGCAAGCGGTCCAGGCGTGCTCGCAGAGTTACTGGCTGCAGCCCTCAACCAGCAGGCCATGCTCTGGCGAACCTCTCCGTCAGCGACGGAGCTCGAGGAAGTGGTTCTCGGGTGGCTCCGGTCGCTGGTGCAGCTGCCACCGACGTTCGAAGGCGTCATCTACGACACCGCGTCCGTCTCCAGCCTTCATGCGTTGGCCGCGGCGCGCGAGGCGGCGGTTCCCGAGATCACGGTGAGTGGGCTGGCTGGGCGCGACTTACCGTCGCTCCGCGTCTACTGCTCGGAAGAAGCGCACTCCTCGATCGACAAGGCGGTGCTGCTCCTGGGACTTGGACGTGACGGTCTCCGGAAGATTCCGGTCGATGCCGCGTTTCGCATGCGTCCCGCCGCCCTTGCCGATGTCATTCGCACCGATCGCGCGCGCGGTGTGATGCCAATGGCCGTCGTCGCCACGGTTGGCACGACGTCGACGACGAGTGTCGATCCGGTGGCGGCAATTGCGGATGTGTGCGAGAGCGAGCGCGTGTGGCTGCACGTCGACGCCGCGTACGGAGGGCCCGCAGCGATGGTGCCGGACTGCGCGTGGATCTTCGACGGCGTCGAGCGGGCCGACTCGGTCGTGCTCAACCCGCACAAGTGGCTCTTCACTCCGTTCGATCTCAGCGCCTGTTACTGCCGTCGCATGGATCTGGTACGAACGGCGTTCTCGCTGACGCCCGAGTACCTGCAGACGCGCGAAGCCGGCGCGGCGCGCAACTTGATGGACACCGGTATCCAGCTCGGACGCCGGTTCCGTGCGCTCAAGCTGTGGTTCGTCCTGCGCTACTTCGGTGCGGCTGGCATTCGCGCGCGGCTGGCCGAGCACGTGCGATTGGCGCGGCGGTTCGCGTCGTGGGTGGATGGCCATCCCGACTTCGAGCGGCTCGCACCGGTGCCGTTGAGTGTTGTCTGCTTCCGCGCCGTACCACGCACACTCGCGGAAGCCGCTCGAGCGGACCGCGACGAGGCGCTGGACGCCTTCAACGCGGCGCTACTGGACCGGGTGAACGCTTCCGGCGAGGCGTTTCTCTCTCACACGCGGATTGGCGGGCGTCTTGCTCTGCGCCTCGCCATCGGTCATCTGCGGACGACCGAAGCACACGTCTCACGCGCCTGGGAATTACTGCGTGCAGGGCTGGAGGTAGGGCGCGTTCGCCGAACGCACCGGGGATAGGACATGTCACGACTACTCGGAACGATGATCACGTTGTCGCTCGTCATGGTGCCGACCGCTGCGCATGCGCAGCTCTGGTTAACGCCATTTGCCGGCGTCGGTACGACTGGGGATCTCACGGCAGCCACGGTGGGCGTCAGTGTCGCGGGCGGCGGCGTGGTCAGCGGCGAGCTCGATCTCGGGTTCACGCCAGGACAGGGGCTCGATGGAATTCCCCTCCTGGATATCGATGCCAGCATGACGACCATCATGGGCAACCTGCTCGTGCGTGCGCCAACCGGGAACGTGCAGCCGTACGGATCGGGAGGTATCGGTCTCATGCGCCTTTCGCTCTCCGCCGACGTCCCGATCCTTGGAGACATCGGGCTCGGTAGCGTGCACAGTAACGAGCTCGCGTGGAACGCGGGCGGCGGTGCTGTGTTCTTTGCTGGGGATCGCGTGGGTATTCGTGGCGACGTACGCTACTTTCGTGCGTTCGACACCACCCTCAATCTCTCGGACTTCACAGATTTCGACATCGACGATATCCCACTGCCGGGCTTTGACTTCTGGCGCCTCACGGGTGGCGTCACGTTCCGCTTCTAGGGGGATCCAATTCGCCTCGCACCGGGATCCAAGCGGCCGTGTAGCGAAGGCGAATGGTCGAGGTCTCCGCCGTTGGCTGAGGGCGAAGATCCGCCCTCAACGTGAGGCACGGCCCTTGCAACCCACGGCGGCGGCGATCCTGCGCCGGCCCGGCTGCGCTTCTCCCAAAGGGACGTGAACGGCACCGTCGGGTCTCATATGAGGTGAATGGACAATGCGACGACTGATATTGATAATGATAGGTGTGGTGGCCCTGACGGCGCTTCCGACGCGCGCCAGCGCAGACGGTCTGATAACGCCGTTCCTCGGCTGGAATATGCGAGGTGAGGGGGTGAAGAATCGCCTGCACTACGGCATCGACATCGGAGGCATGGCGAGCGAGATCATCGGCTTCGAGGTCGACTTCGGCTACTCGCCGAACTTCTTCGAGCTCGACCCGGAGGACTTCGGTGACTTCGATGCCGATGGCAGCGTGACCACCCTGATGGGCAACGTTCTCATCGGCATACCGGTGGGCGCGCGGCGCGGCGCGCAGATCAGACCGTTCGCGACCGGGGGCATCGGTCTGATTCGGTTCGACGTCTCGGATGTGGGAGACTTCTTCGAGGGCACCACACGAAACGACTTTGGCATCAACGTCGGCGGAGGCGCGATGATCTTCTTCAGCCCGAACATCGGTATTCGGGGTGACCTTCGCTACTTCCGGTCACTGAACGACGAAGATCCCGGCAGCGCCCTCCCTGTGGACCTCGGCTTGGGTGATTTCGACTTCTGGCGCGGCGACGTCGGCGTGACCTTCCGCTTCTAGTGTTTCCGTAGGTAGCGTGGGCGAGGGGTCTAAAGACCCCTCGCTACCTCGTTCTCTTCCCTTCACTCCACTTCCAGCCTCCAGCGCTCGATCCACTTCAAGCGGTTGGCGCTCCGCTCGAGCGCGACCAGCCCGTGCTGCGGAAACATGATCGCTGGATCGTCCCACCCAGCCACGAGCCAACGCAGCAGTGCCGGAAGATGCGGCATGTGGCCGACGATGAGCGTCTCGCGGTCTTCCGCGCCGAGTTGATCCGCGATGATGCCAGCCGGGTCGTCCGGTTGAAGGCCCCGCTGGGCCAGGACCGTCGCCAACGGGTTGCATACCTGCCAAAAGGCCTCGGCGGTCTGGCGCGCGCGCAACTTACCACTGTGCCAGATCTCGACCGGTTTGACGGTGCGGGCCACAGCGGCTTCAGCAAGTGATTGAACGGCTACGAGGCCGCGCGGCGACAGCGGTCGTGCAGGCTCGATATCGGCTGGGAGCGCGTCGCCGTGATGAACGAGAAAGACACGCATGATCGGCACTCGATGCTCCGGGGAAGGGTGCTACGAGGTGACACGGTGACCAGGTGACCGGGTGACTCGGTGAACGTGGGTGGGGTGGTTTCACCCCCTCACCTTGTCACCCCGTCACCCGTCACACCCTATCATCGCGTCTCATTGTCATACAGAATATATGGCTGATGCGTTCTTCTCAGCGGATTGCCAACGTTCAGCTTCCGGTCGTTCCCCACGTCGGCGAGCTCGTTCGCTCGACACCCGGCGCCATCTCGCTCGCGCAGGGCGTGGTGGGCTACGGGCCCCCCCGAGAGGCGCTCGACGCGGTTGCCGCATTTGGCGAGACGGTCCACGATCACCACTACGGACCAGACGAAGGACTGCCGGACCTCATCGAGGTCATTCGGCACAAGCTGCGGACAGAAAACGGCATCCCGCTCGATGGGCGCGCAATCATGGTGACGGCCGGCGGCAATATGGCCTTCCTGACTGCCGTGTTGGCCATCACCGATCCCGAAGACGAGATCATCCTGCCTCTCCCCTACTACTTCAACCACGACATGGCAATCGCCATCGCAGGATGTCGCACCGTCCCGGTTTCGACCAGTGCCGCTTACCAGCCGCTACCAGAGCTTATCCGGGCCGCCATGACACCGCGAACGCGAGCCGTCGTCACCATCTCACCGAACAACCCCACCGGTGCCGTCTATCCTCGCGCCACGTTGTGCGCCATCAACCAGCTCTGTCGTGACGCTGGCGTCTATCACATCCACGACGAGGTGTACGAGTACTTCACGTACGACGGCGTCGCGCACTACTCGCCGGCAGCCGATCCGGCAAGCCAGCCGCACACGATTGCCCTTTACTCGATGTCGAAAGCCTATGGGCTTGCGAGCTGGCGGGTAGGCTGGATGGTCGTGCCGGAGGCGCTGTACGCGCCGGTGACGAAGGTTCAGGATACGAACGTGATTTGCCCGCCGTCGATCTCGCAGCGCGCGGCCTGTGCGGCCCTGGAGGTTGGCCGCAGCTATTGCGACGCGCGTGTTGCGGCGCTGGGTGATCTCAGGCATCGCGCGCTCGATGCCTTTGCCGAGATGCAAGACGTCTGCACGGTGCCGCCGGTGAGTGGAGCCTTCTACCTCCTGCTCAGAATCCACGGTACCGTAGATCCATTGCTGCTCGTCGAGCGGCTAATCCGAGAGCACGGTGTGGCGCTCCTGCCTGGAAGTGCCTTTGGCCTGACCGACGGATGCTATCTTCGATTGTCCTATGGCGCGGTTCCAGCCGATCGGCTCGGCGAAGGGCTCGAGAGATTGGCACGAGGGCTTCGAGCGATCCTGCGCGGCACGTGAAAGTCACTCTTGGACCGGCAAGGAGAGCTGCTCCCGAAGATTGCGTCTGCCTGCCTCGTACACCTGAAGCAAGGTCGTTGCGAGGTTCTCGACGGCTGATTGCAGCTCATGCACGAGCGGGGCATCACCAGTGGCCTCGCGTACAATGCGGGCCACGGCGCGGAAGTACCAAACCGTCTCGTGTGGCTCGGCGTTGAAACGACTCATGATCCGCACGCCGCCCGTCGCGAGATCCTGCGCGATTGACTGAACGTTGTGCAGGGCGTCAGCCGCCTTCAACGCGGCAATGTCTGGCTCTGTCCGCCCCCGCGCGGCGAGCGCGGCAAGCGCCTCCTCCTTCCGGACCTTCCACGGCCGATCGACGCCATGTTCACGCTTTTGCTCTGTGACGGCGTCGACGAGCATCAGGACACGACGTCCGAACTCCCGCTCGATGAGGGTGCGCAGCCGCTGCGACGTTTGCTCGGCTGGCGCCTCGACGCCACCCGTCGGATCGAATGGCGGAAAGGTCTCCGCCACGCCGTGGTGCATCTCTTCGTCGTCCGGCCGGGCGTCCTCTATGACGTCGTGCAGCAACCCGGCGATCACGGCATCCTCGCCGTAGCCGTAGTGCTCCAGGATGCGCGCCACTTGGACCGGATGCATGATGTACGGGATACGAGTACCCCTGCGCTGCTGCCGCCGGTGAACGATTGCCGCGAGCTTCAAGGCGCGGTCGAGGCGTGGAGAGTAAGCGCCAGTGTGCGAATGCGAGTCGGAGATCATCTGCGTATGGGCCCGACCTTCCGCCTTTGCGCTTGGGCAGACGAGTTAGGTTTGGCGCCAATCATGCCGCCGACACGGGTGCCGGACGACCACTCTTACGCCATCGTATCTTCTGCAGGTCTCCATACAACAGCTGACCGAGCTGGTAGGCAGCGCTGGCGGAGGAGAGCGGCGTCGAACGAACGTCGACGCGGCCGGCACGAATCGCCTCGCAGATTGCCTCCGGATCGCGGGGCGCATCAACGAGTGAGTACGTGGGCCCGAGGAAGTTCAAGCGGTGAACGTCACAGTTACCCACGAGCGGCTTCCGGTGCGCGTGTGCCCACGCGCGTGCCCGGCGATTGAAGTCAACCCACCGTGTATGGAACGCACTGATCTCGACGGCGTCGAACAGATCAGCGTGCGCGTCCAACCGGTAATTGAGACATGATGAGGCCGGGTAGAACGGATGCGGGGCGACGACGAGCCAGCCGGTGCTGCCAGCGCGCGCCCGAAGCGTGGCGATCTCGTCGAACGTCTGCACACGCTCGGCACCCGCCTCCCGCGGGAAGTTGATGAGCAGCACGTGGCGCCCTTCAATGCTGACTTCGACACCCGGGATGAGTGTGATGCCGCGCGCCCGCGCGTATTCCGAGAGCTCGGGTGTCAGATCCAGTTGCCGACCGTGGAGGGTGATGGCCAACGCGTCGTACTCGAGGCGAGCCGCATGGTCCACCAGCTCATGTGTAGTATGTGGGATGTAATCCTCGGGGTCGTCTGCCGTATGGGTGTGAAGCTCAACTTTCAGCATGGGCGATTGGCGCGGTAGTTGACCGGCCCCGTCAGGATAATCCAAAATCGCGACGCTTCGATGACGATCCGTCCAATTAGTTGCCTGGTGTGCGCCTGGATGCTTGCAACCGGTCTGTCTGGCCGACCGACTGGCGGTCCGCCTGCGCCGGTTCAGCCGGTGCCAACCGGGGCGCAGGTGGCCTGGCAGCGGCTGGAGCTCAACGCCTTCGTTCATTTCGGTCCGAACGCATTCACCGGCGCCGAGTGGGGAACCGGCCGTGAAGACCCCGGTGTGTTCAACCCCAGCCAGCTCGACGCGGGACAGTGGGCTCGCGTCTTCAAGAACGCCGGGTTCAAAGGGGTTGTCATCACCGCGAAGCACCACGATGGGTTCTGTCTCTGGCCGTCGAAGCTCTCCACGCACACCGTGGCCCAGAGCCCTTGGCGCGGAGGCAGGGGCGACCTGCTGCGCGAGCTCTCGGACGCCTGCCGGGCCGCCGGACTCCGGTTTGGCGTCTACCTCTCACCATGGGATCGTCACCATCCGACCTATGGCACACCCCAGTACAACGGCGTCTTCGCCGACATGCTCGAGGAGGTGCTCTCGAGCTACGGCCCGATCTTCGAGGTATGGTTCGACGGCGCGAACGGCGAAGGCCCCAACGGCAAGCGCCAGATCTACGATTGGAATCTCTTTCAGTCGACGGTGCGCCGCCTGCAGCCGAGCGCGGTCATGTTCAGCGACAGCGGGCCCGACGTGCGCTGGGTGGGCAACGAGCGAGGCGAGGCACCGCTCACCGCGTGGTCGCTCCTTGACAGATCCCGTTACTTTCCAGGAACGCCGCTGTCTCACGAGCTCGGTGAGGGGTCGCGCTTCGGCCGCGACTGGGTGCCGCCGGAATGTGACGTCTCCATCCGGCCCGGGTGGTTTCATCGCTCGTCCGAAGATGAGCGTGTGAAGTCGTCGCGTCGACTTCTCGAGATTTACGAGGCATCGGTCGGACGCAACTGCACGCTGCTCCTCAACGTGCCGCCGGATCGGCGGGGGCGCATTGCTGATCCCGACATTGCGGCGCTCGAAGGCTTTCGACAGCTCCTCGACGCGACCTACGGCCTTGACCTCGCCAGCGGCGCGCGGGTCGAAGCGGACGCCGTCCGAGGCGCCGCGTTCGCGCCTGCGAACGTTGTCGATCAAGACGTCGATACGTATTGGGCGGCGCCTGATGGAGTCGTGCGCGCCAGCGTCACGCTGACCCTGCCGGAAGCGCGCCGCTTCGATCGCGTCGTGCTCCAGGAGTACATCCCTCTCGGCCAGCGTGTCGACGGCTTTCTCATCGAGGCCAAGGTTGGGGAATCGTGGGAACGGATTGGCTTCGGCACGACCATTGGCCACAAACGGATCGTGACCGTGCCACCAACAACGACGCGGCAGGTACGCATCATCCTGGACGAGGCGAGGGCCTGTCCGACGCTGGCCAGTATCAGTTTGCACCGGAGCCAGATCAGAGGCGCAGGATGATGCCGTGCGACGGTCTCCCGGTCGCACGGGCGATCGCCTCGGCGTAGATCGCCACTTGCCGCTGATACTGCTCGAGCGCCCCGTCCAGCTCCTGATCCGTCTTGAAGTCGACGACGACCCATCCGTCCTCGTCTTCGTAGGCAAGGTCGAGCACACCTTCCACGATCACGCCGTCGTTTCCGACCAGGGCAATAGGCGTTTCGCGCCTCAGGCGACCATGGGCGGCGGCGGCGCGTGCGCGTGCGAAGACGGGATGTCGGAGCGTGCTCGCGATGAGCGTCACGGCGGCTGCACGCTCCTCTGGCGTCGCCCCAAGAATCCGCGTCTGTTGATCCACGATCTCGCCTACATGGCCGGGACTTGCCTCGATTGGGACGAGACCCAACACAGAATGGACGAGCGCCCCAAATCGTGCGCCGCGGGGCCGCGCCTGGCCCTCCACGCCGTGCACGCGATCGATCGTCACAGCGGAAACGAGCGAGTCGCCGCCTGCTCCTTCGTCGCCCGACCTCACGTGTCCGGTCGGGCCGACATCGGACGCTTGCGACGCGTGCGCCCGCACCGTCAAGACGCGTGTCGACGGCGTGCTGGAGTGCTCCAACACCTGCTGCTTCGACGAGCGCCACGCTTCATACTCGGTGAGCGCCCGCTTCACGATGGGCTCTGGCGCGTTGCGTGCAATGAGCTCTTCGCGCCGCAGAGCTGGTGCAGGCGGTCGTTCGAGCTCCAGCACGCACGGGTCCCACCACACCACGGAATAGCCTTCCGGAGATGACTCGGACCCGCCGAAGCGGTGACCGCCCGGTCGAACGTTCCAGATGGGGGTGGCACCAACGTCTCGGGTACGGACGCTGTCATTCCCAAATGTCGGGCATCGGGGCGCGGGCAGGGGATCCCGCCGGCGGTCCTCATCCGGATAGATCGCTTGGTTGAGTGGTGACAACCACCCGCCGTGCCGGGGGCCATCACCCACGGTGGGCACCACCAAGAGATCGCGCGCGCGCGTAGCCGCCACGTAAGCCACGCGTACAGCCTCCGCCTCGTCACGCAGCGCCTCCTCTTGCTCGTGCTCGCGCAGCTCGACCGGTGCCCAGCCCGTGAGACTGACAGCTGCACGGACCGAGTGGCGGTCGATCCAGCGGCTCGCGAAGCCGCGCGAGAGCTTGCATCCTGGATCGACCAACACGACAACCGGGAACTCCAACCCCTTGGCGCGATGCGTGGTCATCAAGCGGACACCGTCGCTGCCCGCTTCGAGAACTGGCGCTTCGGCAACACGCGACCGCTCCGCCTCTTCGCGCAATGCGTCGACGAAGCCACGGAAGGAGAAGCCGCCAGCCGCCTCGTACTGGCGGGCAAGCTCCACGATATGGTGCACGTTGGCAAGCGCCTGCTCGCCCGCGGGACGTAGCGCCAGCGCAACATGCGCTCGGGTGGCATCGAGCAACCTTGCAATGGTCTCCGCAACCGGTCGCGAGTTTCGACGCGTGTACAGCTCGCCGAGAAGATCGAGGGCCGCAACGATGGGCGACAGCTGCTCCGGCACCGGATTGGTCGGACGCTTGAATGGGTGAAGACGCCGGACGATTCGCCGATATTCGAAGAGGAGCTCGTCCCGGACACCAAACAGCATCCCGCGAAGTGTTCCGTAGATCGAGAGCTCATCGTCGGGCCACTCGAGCGCCGTCAGCGCCGTGCGCACGGCTTCGATTTCCTCGCGATCGTGAAAGGACTTACCCCCAACGAGCAAATGCGGAATCCCTCGCGACTCGAGCGCCTCCACGTAGGGCCGCGTGATGTCGTCGAGACGGCCGTCGAATCGCCGGACGTCGAAGCGTCGAAACAGCAGGCACACATGCCGCGCCGCGACCGGCGCGAGCTGGTCCGGCGCCTCTCGCTCGGTGATCGTCCACCCGCTATCGTTGACCAGCCAAGCGAGGAACGCGCCAACCGCTTGGGGAAGAGACGTCTCGATGGCGCGCTCGGTCACGGTTCGACCATCGCGGCCTCCATACGGATCCGGCACCGGCAGCGCGACGACAGCCGGCTGCGAGCCCTCGTCTACACGCGAGGATGACAACGGCACGTAGGCCGCCTGCAACGACACGTCGTCGGCGCGTATGCAGGGCTGGAACGCAGCGTTGACGAAGCGCTGCAGCCGTGGCACCGATCGGAAGTTCGTGGTGAGCACTGGGCATGCGGCGCCCGCCCGCCGCAGCTGCTCGCGCACGTCCTGATAGACGCCAACATCAGCGCGCCTGAAGCGATAGATCGACTGTTTGGGATCGCCGACGATGAACAGCTTGCCGGCTTCCGGCACCGCTGCACGCCAATCGCGCAGGTCGGGATCGTTTGCCGCGATCAAGAGAAGGAGCTCTGCCTGGAGCGGATCGGTATCCTGGAACTCGTCCACGAAGATGTGGGTGAACCGCCGCTGGAAATCGCGCCGGACCTCCGCATGGTCGCGGACGAGGTCACGCGCGTACAGCAGAAGATCGAGGAAATCGAGAGCGCCCAGCCGCATCTTCGCCGCCCGGTAGTGATCGAGAGGCTCGTGCAGCTCCGTTTGGAGCAGCGCAGCAAGGTGAGCGTCTGCGGTCTGAGCGAAGGCATCGAGCCCGCTCAGCAACGCCTCGTGCGCCGAGAGCACCTCCGCACGCGGTAGTCCTTGCCGATAGGGCACCGTACGGCGACCGGTGCGTGGACGGCGAAAGTCGCTGCTCCGCGCCAGGCTGACCAGACGACCCTCCAGACCATCGTAATCTCGCGGATGCACCCGCTCGGCGAGCGAGACGTCACGGGCCAGGCGATGCGCTGCCTGGATGCTCGAGAAGAACGAGTCGGCGGGATCGGCGGGCTCGCGCGTGAGCGCCACGAACGCGTCCAACGAGGCCACCAGCCGGTCGATGGTGGTCTCGCGGTCGAATGGATCGCGGCGCCACGGCGCGGGAAAGTCCCGCCACTGAGTCAGGGTCCAGCCGGCGCGCTCGAGGCGCGTGATCGGGCCCTCCTCGTCGAAGCTACGCCGCCGCAGGGCTCGGCGCACACCCTCCGGTGGATTCTCGAGGGTCCGCGGCAACCAGAGCCGAAAGGCCTCGCGAAACAGCCCTTCCGCTTCGTCTTCCGTCAGGGTGCGAAACTGCGGATCCACACCTGCCTCGACTGGCCGCTCCCGCAGAAGGTCCGCGCAGAAGCCGTGGATGGTGCTGACGTGCGCCTGCTCCAGGCGCGCAAGCGCCTTGTCCAGCGTCCGCGTCGCGCCCTCCTGTCGCTGCCGCGCCTGCTCCAGGCCGGCGCGCAGCCGCAGCTTCAGCTCGCCGGCGGCCTTTTCAGTGAAGGTCACAGCGACGATGCCGTCAACGTCCGCGCGGCCGGAGGCGATGACGTTGACGATGCGGTCCACGAGAACCGTGGTCTTACCCGTGCCCGCAGCGGCCTCGACGGCCATCGTCTCGTCGAGCGATGTGCGAATGCGCTCGCGATCTTCCGCATCGACGAGCGGGGGTGATTGATGCATGTCTCTCGAAGACGGGTGACAAGGGCCACCAAACCACCCTTCACGCCGTCACCTTGTCACCGTGCCACCCTATCACCTGTCACCGCATCCGCCGCAGCGCCAGCAGATCGCCGACCGCGGACGCGTCCGATCGATCCTTCCGCAGGAAGCGCTGCTCCTCGGACGGGCCGCAGACGGGCCGAAAATCGCACCAGCGGCACGCCTTCTCGCGCGGCGCGGCGGGGAACGTGCCTCGCTCCACCGCGCGGTCGATGATCTCGAGCACCTCCACGCCCGCCCGCCGCACTTCGTCGGTCAGCGTCAAGGCGTGCGTCGAAAAGCCCCCTTGCGCCGTGGCAAAGAAGAGGCGCGACTCGAGGACGCGTTGCTGCAGCACCTGCTCGATGACCATTCCGTAGACGACCGGCTGCAACGTCGCACCGCCACCGACGATGAGCCAGCTCGACGCAGGGCTCTTCCCTGTCTTGTGATCGGTCACCCGCAGCCCGGGGCTGCCGACTCGCTGCTCGATGAGATCGACGGCGCCACGCATCATGAACCGCCGATCGACGAGCACCGGCTCTCGCACGCTGGCCGAATCGTGCTCACGATCGAGCGGCAGCCCGAAGCTCAGCTCGAAGTACGCTGGCTCCCATGTGCCGGCGGACGTCATGAGCATCGCGAGCCACGTGCGGAGGTCGAGCCGGAGGTGCTCCACTTCGTCTTGCCACACGCGGGCAATCGCGGGTGCCAATCGATCGCGGTAGCGATCGGCGACCTCGTCGAGGGTCTCGTCGAGGAGCTCGCGGGCGGCGTCTGCTCGCTCCTCCGCCAGCGGAATCAGCCCACGCGCCTTCAAGCGGCGTAGGACGTCGCGCTGCACTTCGTGGAAGAGCGCGCCCCGCGTCAGCGGATCGAGACGCTCCAAGGGCTGTGGCACCGCGAACGGCTCGAATCGGTGGATGGCACCCAACAGAAACTGATACGGACAGGCGGAGTAGCGCTGCAGCGCGGACACCGAGTACGGCCGCGCGCCAAGGCGCTCCGACCCGAGCAGCGTCAGCACATCAGCTGGAGAGACCAAGCCGTCGTAGCGCGACCAGCCGCGCTTCCAGCGCGCCCATCGCATGCGCAGCGATTCTGCAAGCCAGGGATTCAGCGTGAGCAGGTAGTGCGCTCGGCCGCGCAGCTCCTCGCGAGCCCCACCTGGCTTGAGCAGAGGGCGCAGCACCGCCAGGTCATGCTCCGCGTCGTCTATTGCCTGCGCGGAATCTTCGGGCGCCGGCCACACCAGCCACGCGGCGGAGGTGGTGGCAATGTCGCGCTCGAGCTGTTCGTAGTCCGGCACCTGTCCCGTCAGCGCACGAACCAAGTCGAGCGCATAGAACGATGGCACACGTGGTCGCGACTGCGCCAAGTCGAGTCGCGGGTACGAGACATAGAGCCGCTCCCGTGCTGCGCCAACGGCCAATTGCAGGAGCAGCCGCTCTCCGTGGATGCGGTCTTCTTGCGTCTCCAGTCCCTGATCCAGGTCACGTCTGAAAACGTCGAGCAACAATGGATCCTCTCGCGGCTTCTGCGGGAAAATCCTCTCGGCGAGGCCCATCACGAACACAACGCGGAAGCATCGGCCGCGCAGCTGTCCTGGCGTGCAGACGAACACGCGGCCATAGCGGTGCTTGGGAGGCTCCCGGTCGATGGCGGTCAGATGTGGCAAGAGCACGCCACGGACCTCATCGAGGGAGACCGGTCCAACCGCCGCCATCGGTCTCAGCTCTGCTAACACCTCGAGCACTCGCAGGGGATGCCGCAGGACGCGGGGCGCGAGCGCGACAAGGCGCTCGAGCCAGTCACCCCAGCGCGCCTCCGGTGGCAACCGCGCGAGCGCACGGACGATGGGCAGAGCGAATCGCTGCAGGGCATCCAGCTGCTCCCGGTCTCGACGAAGAGCCGCTGCCCGTGCCGAATCACCCTCGTTTGCCATCTCCTCGGTCAAACGGATGTCGAGCTCTGCGGCGAGGCCCGCGAGACGACGCTCCCAACGATCGGCGCCACCGATCACAGACGATTCGACGATGAGCGCCTCCCAATGCCGTGGCGCTCGCAGGGTGCCAGCCCATTCGGTGGGTTCGTGATCCGCGCCTTCGGAAGCGGCGTCCGACGCGGGGCCTTTTGGCCCCGCGTCGATCAAATCGAACAGCGAGAGCTGGCCAACGGTGAGTGTCTCTTCAACCGGCGGTACCCAAGGTGCAGGCAGCTCGGGCGGCGTGCCTTCCGGATCGAGCACCGGCACTTGTCCTAGCGACAGGTACTCTGCAAAGCGCCGCGCTGAGAGGCCCTCCGCGGCGCAAGCGAGCAGCGCGAGAAACGCTCGTCCGGTTGGGTCCGGCCGGCGCGTGCCTCGCGCGAACCACGCGCGGATTCCCGCCCGATGGAATGCGTGCTCCAGCAAGCCCCAGTAGGTCCCAGGCAGCCGCACCACGACGGCAATCTCGTCGAGCGGGACACCGCGTTTCGCCTCCGCCACAATGCGCCGCGCCACTTCGATCGCCTCGCGTCCCTCACCAGGGGCCGAGAAGAACTGCACATCGTCTCCCACCTCGGCGGGCGCAGATGATGGCTCCTCTGAGAAGAGCCGATCGCGCACGCGTGACAGACCCAACGGTGCCGGCGATGTGTTGGCAGGCCTGAAGGCCTGCGCTACGGCGCTAGTGGTGTGGCCCTCGAGCGCGGTACCCAGGCCGCTCACGAACGACCGGGCTGCTCGGTCACCCGCTGGTATCGTCGCAAGCGCCGATGGCGCCGCCTCGACGAGGGCGCGTACGACGTCTTGCTCCGCGCGCGTGCCGAGCAGCACGTCGACGAGCAGCACGGGCAGCCCCGCGAGACTCTCCGGCGCGAGGGCGCGCACCGCCTGTTCCGCTTCGGCGAGCAACATGGCGCGATCCGCCACACGTACATCGTCGAGCAGGCGCAGGTGCTCACGGAGCAGGACCGCGAGGTCGCGGCCAGCGGCTCCGAGATGTTCAAGTGACTCCGCCCGCGCGTGCGCTTGCCGCAACTCCGCGAGTGTCGCGGCGAGGGCGCGCGGAAAGCCGGGGCAACCAACCATCGGCGTGAAGTAGCGCAACCTACCCGCGCGCGCCGCTTCGAAGATGGCTCGCGCTGCAATCGCCTCGGTACCTAGTGGGGTTCCTGGCGCCAAGCCACGCGACGCGAGTCGAGATGAGGCGGCCCGGGACGCGTATTGCAGAAGAGTGAAGCGGTGCAGGCCAAACGTCGCGCCCGCGTCGCGGGTCAGAGTGCGACAGAGGTCGTCGAGGGCGTCGCGCTGCGCACCAAGAAGGAGAACTTCACTCGCAGGGGCCAAAGTGGTGAGGAACCCACGGGCCGCGTCCAGACGATCTGCAGCCGAGGAGGCTTCGAAGTACCGAAACATCTACAGCGTACTGTAGACGAAAAGCGGGCTCAGGGCATCCGACTCGCCTGTCGGCTTGCCATGACCCTTCGACAAGCTCAGGGTCACCCCGAGTGAAGTCGAGGGGTGAGCGAGCCTGACGGCCCGCCGAAGGCGGGCCGTCAGGCAAGTCGAATGGGGTCAGGGGTCAGTAGGGATCAGGAGTTTGCGGATATTCGTAATCGGTGGGAATGCGGAGTGGGTGGGAATCACCCGACTGGCAGGAATCGCTACTAGGAGAAAGAGGGGGGCTGCTCGGCGGACTCGGCAAAGCGAGCACACGCAAGCAGCCCTTACACCCCTAACTTCGTCTCTGATCCCTACTGACCCCTGACCTTTCTCATCTAATCTTGGTAGCCAACGCTGCGCCGCCCGCCTCTGCGAAGAGCCCGTTGGGCGACTGATAGCGCGACACCTCGACCGAGATCGGCGCCGGCGGCGTTGTCGCGTCGAGCGCCTTGCTCTCGACGAGCACGCTGAACCGGCGTCCTTCAGAATTCGGGAACAGGTTCCTCATGAGAAGCGTCATCCGCGAGTTGCCGACCGAGTCGACGATCGTGTCCTCGCACCCGCCAGCGCCACCGCCACTGCCACCGCCGTCGTCGCCGTCGTAGCAGATCGTGAACCGCACCCAGGCAAGCTCCGGTGACGTGTTCGACACCAAGAGGTAGGTGTCTTCAGCCGCCGGACCTCCCGAGGCCCCCTCGGCAACGGCCCAGAGCGTTCCGGTCTCGGTGGAGCCGAGCGCCGAGTGGGATTCGTACCAGGATTCGGCGGTCGGCCCCCACCACATCGCCCGTTCGACGATGATGGGCACGTTCGAGGATCTCACGCTGATCGCCATGGCAGTGTCCACGAGCCGCGGATCCTCTGATTCGACGAGGATCGTCCGTCGCGACTGCGCAGGTATTTCATGCTGCTTGTTCAGCGTGCTGCCGTCGGGCAGCTGATACGTGATCAAGATGTGAGCCTCTTCGTCGTTCGGGTTCCCCATCGAGACGAAGGTGTCGAAGAAGTTCGTCGCCCCCTCCGCCAGGAACCACTCCATACTGGGTTCGGTCACGCCAACTCCGGCTTGGCCCGCGTCGAACGGCCTGCCCGAGAGGCTCAAGTACATCGCCCGCTCCGCGACAACCGGCTGGTCGGACTCGATGACCGCCGATACCTCCGCGAACTCCAGACCTGGTACCTGGTTCGCGAGAATCGTGCTGCGCGAGGAAGCCGGCACCTCGATCTGTTGCGTGATCGGGTCGCCCTCAGCTCGCAGGTAGCGGATCGTGACGTTGGCGGGCGTCAGGTTCGGGTTCACGATCAGGTAGAACAGGTCGAAGATGTAGGTCGCACCCTCGCCGAAGAACCATGTCCTCGACGGCATGGGTGAGCCGCTCTCCAGCGTGCCTCCATACGGCGTCGTTGGATTGTCCCAGAGCATCTGCCGCATCGTCGAGACCGGCTCGTCGGACTCGACCCGGATCGACACGCCGGTTGGTGGGAGGTCGGCGAGCTCGGCGCCGACGTCGATGGTCTGCCGTCCCATGGGATCAAGCATGAACGGCAGCCCGACCGCCTCGTGTGGCGGCTCTGGGAACAGCGTCACGAGCACGCGCTCCGGCACCGAACCGTTCGGGTTGAAGATGCCCACCTGGGTGTTGAAGAACCCGATGGCACCCTCGGCGAGATACTGCACGAAGAACCCTCGCGGGTGCGACGGCGGATCACCATTGACTTCATCGATGTTGGGGATGCCGTCGCCGTCTGGATCCTCCTGCGCATCGGTCGGATCGTTCGGATCCAACCCGTAGTTGATCTCATCCTCGTCGGACATCCCATCGCCGTCGCTGTCGACCGGCGTGCCGGGACCGGAGTAGGTGAAGCCGTTCGGCAGGGTGAAGTCACCTCCGAGTGTGGTCACCGTCACGTTGACCACAAGAGGCGGAAGTCCTGGCGCGGGCGGCGTGGTCACCTGCACCGTGGTGGAGTTGAAGATGATCACTGGCGACGGTGGCGCCGAGCCAAATGTCACCGTCGTTCCAGGCACGAAGTTGGTGCCCGTGATCGTGACCACCGTGTCCGGCGGTCCAAACGTCGGGTTGATGTTGGACACCGTCGGCGGCTGCAACGATCCATACGTGAACCCGGCAGGCAGCGTATCGCTCCCGAAGTCCGGGTTCCTCAACGTAACGTCCTGCGGTCCACCAACCAGGCAGGACGGCGCGGTGAAGCTCACCTCGGTCGCGCTTCCGAACACCGTCGCCACAATCTGGCCACAGATGGTCACGGTGGCGTTCAGCTGGAAGCCTGTTCCCATGACCGTCACGTTCTCGCTCGCGTTGCCGGATGCCGGGTCGACGCTCGTGATCTCCGGGGGTATGACATTCGTCCCAAAGTACGTGAACCCCGCCTGGAACATTGCCGACCCGTTCTCCGTGGTGACAACGACGTCCACACTGCCGGTCGACCCGCCTGGCGCCGGCGGCGTGTCGACCACCAGCGTCGTCGAGCTCAGCACCGTGAGGTTGGTCCCGTCGACGCCTCCAAAGGCCACGCTGGTGCCGTTGAAGTTCGTCCCCGTGATCGTCACGGTCGTTCCCCCGCTGACAGGACCAGACGGCGGCGTAACGCTCACGATCGTCGGCGGACCAACCACGCCGTAGGTGAACGCATCAGGCACCGTATCGCTACCGCCGTCAGGATTGAGGGCAGTGACAGCCTGCGGTCCACCCTGCGGGCAGCCTGGCGCGATGAAGGTGAGTAGCGTCGTACTGGCCGTCACGGGCACTACCACCTGATTACAGATGGTGACCGTCACGCCGGGCTGGAAGCCGTCGCCGGTGACGGTGACCGGCGTGCCCACCGAGCCAGTGATGGGAAACACATCCGTGATGCTCGGTGGCGTGATGCCTCCGGCAATGTAGCTGAAGCCGTTCGGCAGCGTGTCGGACCCACCCGATGTGGTCACCACGACATCGACGGGGCCGGTGTTGCCACCCGGTGCGGGCGGGAGCTCGACCTGGAGCGTCGTGGAGCTCAGAACGCTGACCGCCGGCGAGCTCGCCCCACCGAAGCTCACTTCCGTGTCCCCGGGGACGAAGCCCGTGCCGGTGATGGTTGCGGTAATTCCACCCGTGACCGGACCGGCTTGTGGAGTAATGCTGTCGATCGTCGGCGGAGCGGGTGGGTATGTGAACCCGCCCGGCTGCGTGGCGAAACCGCCATCCGGGTTCGTCACTGTCACGGTCTGCGGGCCACCTGCTGGACACAGCGGCGCGGTGAAGACGATTTCCATCGCGCTCACCGACGCCGGTGTCACCATCCGGCCGCAGATGGTGACGGTCGCACCGAGCTGGAAGCCCGCGCCGGTAATCGTCACGGGTGTTCCGGCGTCACCTTCCGGCGGCAAGATATCCGTGATGGTCGGTGGCGCACCAGGACCAGAGACGTAGGTAAAGCCGTCCGGCAGCACGGCGCTGCCTCCCGGTGTCGTGACCGTCACATCGACCTGCAGGGGTACCGGTCCCGGCGCTGGCGGCGTGGTGACCTGCAACGTGGTCGAGTTCAGGATAACCGCAGACTGCGGTGTGCCCGCGCCAAACGCCACCGTTGTCCCGGGTGTCCCGGGGACGAAGTTCGTGCCCGTGATAGTAACGATGGTCCCGCCTCCGGCCGGTCCAAACGTCGGATTGATGCTGGACGCCGTTGGGGGCTGCAGCCCCGCGTAGGTGAAGCCGGCGGGCAGCGTATCGCTCCCGAAGTCCGGATTCATGACGCTGACGTCCTGCGGTCCGCCAGCCAAGCAGAGCGGCGCAGCAAACACGACCTCCGTCGGATCCATGAAGACCGTGGCGACAACCTGCCCGCAGATCGTCACCGTCGCACCGTCCTGGAAGCCGGTGCCGGTGATGGTCACGTCCGTCCCCGCATCGCCAGTCGTTGGCTCGAGGCTCGTAATCTCCGGCGGCGTAACGGCTGATCCGAAGTATGCGAAGCCATCGTCCAGTGTCGCGGACCCATTGGCGGTGGTGACCACGACGTCGACCAGCCCAGGCGATCCGCCCGGCGCCGGTGGCGTGTCTACCAGCAGTGTCGTCGAGCTGAGCACGACGGTCGTTGCCTCCACGCCACCGAAGGTCACCGCGGCGCCACCGAAGTTCGACCCGGTGACCGTGACGACCGTGCCGCCACCCACCGGACCTGACGGCGGCGCAACGCTGTCAATGGTCGGCGGACCGGCGACCCCGTATGTGAACGCCGCAGGCACGGTGTCGCTTGTCCCGTCCAGGTTGGTGACGGTGACGTTCTGCGCCCCAGCCAGCAGGCAGAACGGCGCCGTGAAGGTGATCGCGGTCTCGCCGACTCCTGTGGGCGTCACGGTCTGCGCGCAGATCGTGACGGTCGCGTCGGGCTGGAAGCCCGTGCCGGTAATCGTGACCACGGTCCCGGCGTTACCCTGAGACGGCGAGATATCGGTGATCGACGGCGGTGGTGTCGGTCCAGGTTCGGCGGTGTAGGTGAATCCGCCGGCCAGCGTGACCGAGCCTATCGGCGTCGCCACGACGACGTCGACCGCGCCTTCTTGTGCGCCAGCTGCGGCCGGCAGTTGTACCTGAAGGGTCGTCGGGTTGAGCACATTGACGGCTGGTGAGGGCGTTCCACCAAAGTGTACCGTCGTCGTCCCAGCGAGGAAGTTCGCGCCGGAGATCGTCACGAGCGTGCCGCCTGCCACGGGGCCAGTGGAGGGGCTGACGCTGCTGATTGCGGGCAGACTGACGCCCGAGCCCGGGTACGCGAAGCTCGCAGGCAGTGTGTCGGTGCCACCATTCGGGTTGGTCACGGTGACGTCCTGCGGTCCGCCCGTGGAGCAGGTCGGTGCCGCAAAGACGACCTGGGTGCCGGACACGGAATCCGGTGTGACGACCTGGCTGCAGATCGTTACGGTCGCGCCGGGGTCGAAGCCGGCGCCGCTGACCGTGACCTCCGTGCCGGCGTCACCTGAGGGCGGCGAGACACCTGTGATGCTGGGTGGTGTCACGGGCGTGCTCGTGTAGGTGAACGTGAGGCCAAGCGGCGACGAGGAGCCTCGCGGGGTCGTGACAACGACGCTCACGGGCCCCGGAGCGCTTGCGGCCGGGACGCGCGCCTGCAGTGTCATTTCATCTGAACCGGGCTCCGGCTTGAGGACCGTGACCATCGGTGATGGTGTGGTGCCAAAGGTCACCGTGGTACCGGGGAAGAAGTTCGTGCCGGTAATCGTGGCCAGGATGCCGCCGGCGACCGGGCCGGTCGTTGGCACGATACTGCTGGCTGTGGGCGCTGGTGCCGGCGTGTAGGTGAAGGCGTCGGACAGCGTCTCGCTCCCGCCGGGGCTGGTCACGACGACATCGACAGCGCCCGGTGCATGCGGTGGCGTGATGGCTGTGACCTGGGTCGCGCTGTCGACCGTCACGTCGAGGACCGGCACTCCACCGAAGGTCACCTCGATCGGGTCAATGAACCCGGTCCCTGGAATCGTGACGATGGTGCCGCCGGTTTCGGGACCAGTGTTCGGTACCAGCGGCCCGGAGACGTCCGTGGACTGGATCGCAATGGCCGCGCGCAGGAAGAAGAGGTCCCCGGTCGCCACACCTGGAATATTCAGGTTGACGCGGATGCCTGTCGCGGTTGCCAAACGCATGCCGTCCTCGACGACATCCGAGTAGAAATTGAGGACGACTTCGCCCAGGCCAGGAATCTCGAGCGAGGTATTCGGCTCGGGTGTCGCCGGCAGGTCCCCGAGCTCGCTGCTCGTCAGGTTCACGAAGCTCGTGATGCAGACGGGCCCGCTCGGTTCCCGCGCGCAGCGGACGAGGGCCCCCTCCGCTTCCAGGAGGCCATTACCGATGTTGAATGGGCCGCTGGAGGCAACGCTCTCGAGGGAAGGGCTCGCCGGGCCGCCTTCTGTGGTCGCCTCGAGGCCCTCTGCATCCAGCAACCGACCCGGTATGCGGTTGGCGCCCGGAATCGCGGGCATGAGGCCGAGCGATTCGGATTCGCTTCCGCCACCCTCTGGGAGCTCGGCAGCCGGCCATGGACCGTAGACGACTGGGCCGACAAATGGCAAGGGATTCGCCGGCGTGGAGACGGGATTGATCCGACTCATGACGGCGAACGCCTCGCCGGCAACCGGCAGGCCTGGGGTTGGATTGACAGACGTAAAAGCATCCGGGAGGGAGAACCGGTCGACCGGGGTCGTCACGTTGACCGGCCAGGTGCCGCCAAGCAACTCAGGCACAGTGGCGGTCAGCTCCGTCGGGCTCTCGACCTCGACATCCGTTGCGGGGACGCCGCCGATATCAACGCTGGTCTCGCCAGGTCTGAATCCGCTTCCCGTGATGGTGATGGGCGTGCCTGGTCCGCCCGAGCCGGCCGAGATGTCACCGACAATCGGACGCTCGGCAGACATCTCGACATGACCCAGGACAAACTCACCGATGATCGGCGTGGGGACACCCGCGTCTGGAACGGTCGTGAGATCGAAGTCGAAGCGAACACCGTTGGCGCGAACGATGGTTTGATTGCCGCTCTGCTCTCTCTCGGTCTCATGAAGAAAGACCGTGCCAAGACCCTCGATCTCGAGCCGGACATTGGGTGGCGCTTGCGCGAAGAGGGTGGGGTCGAGCACGGTCGGGAACCAGTCGGACCCGGCCGCCGGAAACGTCGCGGTCGTCCTGAACCCCGCCGGACCCAGGACACCCTCCAGCGTGAAGCTCCCAACACGGAAGAATCCCGTCGTGCCTGCGCCGGGGCTCGAGATTGGGTACGGGAAGAGCACAAACCGATCGGGGCCCTGCACTCGCATCAGGATGACGTTCCCATCCGGGTCCCCTGACGCGAGGGACACGATGTGTTCCCCACTATTCAGCAGCGTGGGCATGTTGGCGTTGGCGGTACTGGGGTGCCAACTCGTTGGGAAGGTGCTACACGGCGTTATGGGACCAAGGATGCAACCCCCTGCAGGCAGATTCTGCCGGAGGTGTTGCACGTTCCCGACGGGCGTTCCGCCGATGTTCAGGTTGGTATACGCCGCATAGAACGCAAAGCCGCCTATCGGCAGCGCGCTCAAAACCGTGGACAGCCCGGCAAAAAGCACCAGCGCGAGTCCCGCGATGCGCAGCTGGGTCGGGACGCGGCCGGAAGGCCAGGAAAAATGTGTCCGTCTCATGAGCCACCATCCTCCGTCTGTCTGTCACCTGCTCCGTACCGGGCAGGCGCGAGATGTGGGCACCCCTTCGCAGATCGCCGCGGTCGCGACGCAGACGTCGCGAGCGCGGCCAAGTCCGGGTGGCCCTCGCCGACCGGTGTGGGACCTTCCGTCGAGCTCCTACTTAGCGATAGTTCAGTTAAGTAGAATCCTGGGGGAAAGGTAGATTACACCTGGTGAGTATCAGACGCAATAGGGCCCACACCCCAAAGCTATCGGCCGGGGCCGGACGTTGGCTTAGGGCCTTGCGAAAGGGCTGTCTGAAATCTCGAGCGGAGGGTCACGGCTGGGCCGGCTCCCGGTGGTGCTGACACCTTTGCGATCTCATCGCCATCCAACATGGCGTGGCTGCCAATGGTGCGACCGATGCGCGGCAAAATGGTCGGGCCGTGTGAACAGCTTGATGAGGATCAGCCCCACCACGAAGCCGCCGACGTGCGCCCAGAACGCGACGCCCCCGCCTTCGCCACCGATTCGCGAAAAGCCCCCAAGGAATTGAAGCAGCACCCAATAGCCGAGCATGACCCAGGCGGGCAAGGCCACCGAGGTGAGAAAGAACCCGAGCGGCACGATGGTGAACACGCGAACCTTGGGATAGAGGACCAAGTACGCGCCCATCACGCCGCTGATCGCGCCTGACGCACCGACCATCGGGACTCCGGAATCAGGCTCGGTCACCACCTGCAGCAGCGCAGCGCCAAGCCCGCACAAGAGATAGAAGGCCACGAAGCGCGGCCGCGTCATCGAATCCTCGATGTTGTTCCCGAACAGCCACAGAAACCACATGTTGCCGATCAGGTGCATCCATGAGCCGTGCAGGAACATCGACGTGATCACGTTGGTGAGCTGGGGGCCGGGGTCGGTAAGGCAGACGAGGCCTTCGCCCATCGCGAAACCGGTCCCCGGGGTGAGGGCGCCGGTCAGCTCCCCCGGAATGAGCCCCAGGTTACATACCGATCTGGCCAACCAGAGCGGAGAGCCCGCGCCTTGGATGAGCAGCCACATCCCCACATTGATCGCGATCACCGCGAGCGTGACAATGGCGGTCCGTTGCGTTGCGTTTTCGTCGTGGTAAGGAATCACCGCTTCACTCCAGCTAGCTGAGATCGATCCTAGGGCAAACCGATCGATCACACAAAGAAGCTGACGCGAAGCGGGTGTTTGGGGTTCTAGCGGGCCGGACGTCTGCAAACGAGCAGGCAGCCGCGCCGGGGCGCGGCTGCCAGTAGGGTTTAGCGCTACTGGATCTTCGTGGCCAGGGCCGCACCGCCAGCCCGCCCGAAGACTCCGCCAGTTGATTGGTATCGCGAGACCTCGACCGTCATCGGGACGGCCGCGTCCCCCTCTCCCAGGCTCTCCACCAGAATGCTGAAG
>WHTT01000008.1:115452-115764 GCA_009377605.1 Luteitalea sp. | reverse complement strand
CCCCGAGATCGAGAACACATCCTCAATCGGCATCAGAAACGGCTTCTCGATCTCTCGCTGCGGCACCGGAATATACGTGTCCACCGCCTCCATCAACTTCAGCACCGCCTCTTCCCAGGTCGCGTCCCCTTCCAGCGCCTTCAGCGCCGACACCCGCACCACCGGAATGTCATCCCCCGGAAACCCGTAGTGGCTCAGCAGCTCCCGCACCTCCAGCTCCACCAGATCCAGCAGCTCCGCGTCATCCACCGCATCCACTTTGTTCAGCGCCACCACCAAATACGGCACCCCAACCTGCCGCGCCAACAAAAT